>NZ_JBFBAG010000023.1:11719-165318 GCF_040682155.1 Amycolatopsis sp. NPDC051371 | reverse complement strand
CCCCGATCTTCGCGCCCAACGGCGGCAAGAACAACGAAGCCCTCGTCCAGCAGCTGGCCGTCCTCGGACGCGCCCTGACCGACGGCCTTTCGGTGGCCGACAGCTTCGACGGCACGAGCTACACCTCGCAGGTCGCACCGTTCGTCGCCCTGGTCCGCGGCCTGGCCGCGCAGCGGGACGGCGCCAAGCGGAAGCGCTGAACGCAGCCCGCCGCACTCTGTTCCTCGCCGGCCTTGATAACGCTGCCGTCCGTTGTATAGTGAGCGCTACATACAACGAGTGAGGGCGGCACTGTGACGAGCACTTCGGATGCCGGTGACCCGCGGCTGGCCTACACCGAGGCCGGTTCGGGCCGCCCGGTCGTGTGGCTGCACGGCTCGGGGCCCGGCGCCACGGGAATGAGCAACTTCGGCGGGAACCTGCCCGCCTTCGCGGACCACCGGAACATCGTGGTCGACCTGCCGGGCTGGGGGGAGTCCCCGCGGCCGGCGTCGGACGAGCCGTTGATCTTCGACGCCGCCGAGCGGGTCTGCCGCGCGATGACGGCGCTCGGGATCGAGCGGGCCCACCTGGTCGGCAACTCCTACGGGGGCGCGGTGGCGATGCGGATCGCGATGCGCCACCCGGATCGCGTCGACCGGCTCGTGCTCATGGCGCCCGGCGGTGTCCTTCCGGCGGACGCGCCGCCCTGGCCCGTCGGGCTCGAGCGCCTTTTCGCCTACATGGCCGCGGAAAAGCCTTCGCGCGAGGCCATGGCCGAGTTCGTGCGCCTGATGGTCTTCGACGAGTCCCTGGCGACCGAGGCGCTCATCGACGAGCGGTACGAGTCGAGCCTCCGGGCCCACCCCGAGCTGCCCATCCCGCCGAACTTCGGCGACCTGACGCCCGACCTGGGGCTCATCGCCGCTCCCACGTTGCTCGTGTGGGGCCGGGAGGACCAGACCGTGCCCTTGACCTGGGCGGCGAAGATCCTCGCCGGGATCCCGGACGCGGAGTTGCGCGTGCTGCCGCACTGCCGGCACTGGGTCCAGTACGAGCGGGCGCCCGAGTTCAACCACATCGTTCGCGAGTTTCTGCGGGGCGGCGCGGCCGCCGCGGCGGAGGGATGACACACCGTGGGTATCAGGAAGCTGGGCTACGTCGGGCTGAACGTCACCGACGTCGACGCGTGGACCGACCTGCTCGGGCGCACGCTGGGCATCGGCGTCACCCACGCCAAGTCCGGCACGGACGAGATCGCCCTGGCCGAGCTCGACGAGTTCAAGTACCGCCTCGCGCTCTATCCGTCCACTGAGGACAGGCCGCGCGAGCTGGGCTGGGTCGTCGACTCCGTGCCGGAGCTGGACCGGCTGACCCGCCGCTTGACGGACGCCGGGTTCGCCGTCGCGGAGGGATCCGCGGAGGAGCGGGAGCTGCGCGGCGCCACGGGGCTGCGCTGGTTCACCGACCCGGTCGGGTACCGCGTCGAGCTGGCGGTCGGGGAAGCCAAGGTGCGCCTCGGCGTCGACCGGCCGGCCGGGGGGCCCGGCGTCACCGGCCTGGGACACCTCGTGCTGGCGAGCCCCCGACTCCAGGAGCTTCGCGAGCTCTACGAGTCGGTGCTCGAGTTCAAGCTGACCGACTACCGCGCGCCCGGCCTGTTCTTCTTCCGCTGCAACCGGACGCACCACAGCATCGCGCTCGCGAACGCGGAAACGCCGTCGATCCACCACCTCGAGCTGGAGCACGGCTCGATCGACGACGTCGGGCGCGCCTACGACCGGGCGACGGCCCACGACGTGCCGATCTCGATCAGCCTCGGCCGGCACATGAACGACAAGGCGATCTCCTTCTACGTCCGGAACCCCAGCGGGTTCCACCTGGAGATCGGCTGCGGTGGCATCGAGGTCGGCGACGACTGGGTCCCGCACGACTTCGGTCGCTCGGACGAGTGGGGACACCACCACGCCGACGCCAACCCCTTCGCGTCCCCGAAGTCGTGAGTCTTTCGGGTCGCCGCGCCGTGGTCACCGGCGCGGCGAGCGGGATCGGCGCGGCCGTGGCGACCCGGCTCGCCGGACTCGGGGCCCACGTCGTCGTGTGCGACATCGACGCCGAAGGGGCGGCACGGACGGCCGATCGGATCGGTGGCGAGGCACTGGTGATCGACTTGAGCAGGACCGCCGACCTGGTCGAGTTGCCGCTCGAAGCCGACATCCTGGTGAACAACGCCGGCATCCAGCACGTCGCGCCGATCGAGCGGTTCGAGGCCGAGCGGTTCGCGTTCATGCTGCGGCTGATGCTGGAGGCGCCGTTCCTGCTGACCCGGGCCGTCCTGCCGGGGATGTACGAGCGCGGCTGGGGACGTATCGTCCACCTCTCGAGTGTCCACGGCCTGCGGGCCAGCGCCTACAAGTCCGCCTACGTCAGCGCCAAGCACGGGCTTCTGGGGCTGTCGAAGGTCATCGCGCTGGAAGGTGCGGCCAGGGGGGTGACCAGCAACTGCGTGTGCCCCGGCTACGTGCGCACGCCGCTGGTCGAGAACCAGCTGGCGGACCAGGCGGCGGCGCACGGGCTGAGCGCCGACGAGGTGCTGTCCGAGGTGCTGCTGGCGAGGTCGGCGGTGAAGCGCCTGATCGAACCCGACGAGGTCGCCGGGGCGGTCACGTACCTGTGCTCGCCCGAGGCCACGTCCGTCACCGGTACCGAACTGGTTCTCGACGGCGGCTGGAGCGCCGCCTGAGCGGGTTCCGGCGTAGAGCGAGCCGCGAGATACCGACCGTTCTATCTGCTACACTCGGTCTGATGGTGCACAACTCTCGAGGCCAGGTGTCCGAAGCGCGGTCGAGGCTGCTCGCGACGGCCACCCGGATCTTCTACGCGGAGGGGTTGCACTCCGTGGGGATCGATCGGATCGTCGCGGAGGCGAAGGTCACCCGGGCCACGCTGTACCGGCACTTTCCGAGCAAGGACGACCTCGTCGTCGCGTACCTGCAGGGCGTCCACGAGATGGAGCGCGAAGGGGTCGGCAAGGCCCTTTCCAGTGGTCTGCCGGCGGTCGACATCCTGCGCGCCATCGCCGAGTCGATCACCGAGGGCATCCGGTCCCCCCACTTCCGCGGCTGCGCCTTCCTCAACGCGGTGGCGGAGTACTCGGACCCCGGGCACCCCGTGCACCAGGCTGTCCTCGCCCATCGCGAGTGGTTCCTCCACACGATCACGGACTTGCTCGCGCAGGTGGGCGAGACGCCCCCGGCGCCCGCGGGACGGCACTTCGTGATGCTGCGGGACGGCGCGATGGCTTCGGGCTGCCTGGCGGACCCGGCCGAGGTCTGCGACACCTTCCTTCAGGGCGTCGAAGGAATCCTGCGGTTTCGCCGGGACTCCGCGGCGAAGTAACCCTCTCGTCCGGGTCGCGCTGTTGTGCGCGACGGGTGCCTCACTCGTCACCACTGCCAGCGCGGAAGTGAGTGCGGGCGCGGCGAACTCGCCGCACTGACCACTGTGGATCCTCCGCGGTCACGCGGTCGGCTGTAGCCAACGCCTCTTCCGAGTTGTAGAGTGAGCGCTACATACAGAGCATCACCGGGGGGCCCGGTCCGACCGCCGCAACGAAGCGAGGTTTCCCTTGAACGTCCTCGAACAGGTGAAGAACTCACCGATGAGCCGCGCCCAGGTGAGAGCGGTCGCGCTGTGCCTGGTGATCAACCTGGTCGACGGGTTCGACCTCCTGGTCACGTCCTTCGTCGGCCCGACGATCACCCGCGCCTGGAGCTTGTCCCCGTCGGGGGTGGGCGTGCTGCTCAGCGCCGGACTGGCCGGAATGGCCATCGGCGGGCTCTTCCTCGCCCCGCTCGCCGACCGCGTCGGGCGTCGCCGGCTCACTCTCGGCTGCCTCGCCTTGGCCTCGCTGGGCATGCTCGCCGCCGCCGTGTCGCAGGACTTCACCCAGCTGCTGGTCTGCCGGGTGGTGACCGGCGCGGCCGTGGGCGCGATGGCGGCCAGCCTGCCGGTGCTCACCTCCGAATACGCGAACCACCGGCGCCGGGGCCTGGTCGTCGCCCTGATCACCACCGGCTACGGCCTGGGCTCGTTCATCGCCGGGATCGCTTCAAGCGTGCTGATCGGCTCGTTCGGCTGGCGGTCGGTGTTCGTCTTCGGCTGTGCCGCCACCGCGATCCTCTTCCTGGTCGCCCTGCGCTCCCTGCCGGAATCCATGGACTACCTCGTCGCGCGCCGGCCGCGGCAAGCGCTGGACAAGCTCAACCGGATCCTCGTCTCGATGGGCCGCGCTCCCGCCGAAGCCCTGCCCGCGGCGCCGACGGCGTCGACGTCACGCAAAGTGGCCCTCGACGCGCTGTTCCGCGGCGGCAACGCCGTCCGGACCGTGCTCGTCTGGGTCGCGTTCATCTCCGCGCAGCTCTTGTTCTACTTCGCCAGCTCGTGGACCCCGAGCCTGCTGTTGAAGGCCGGGATGTCCAACCAGCAGGGCATCAGCGGCGGCGTCCTCTTCAGCCTCGGTGGCGTCACCGGCGCGGTCCTGTTCGGACTGCTGGCGGCCAAGGCGGGCACCCGGCGGCTCACCGCGGCCTACTTCGGCATCGGCGCCCTCGCCTTGATCCTCTTCTCCGTGTCGCTCGGGACGCTGGCCACCGCGCTGGTCGTGGCGGTGCTCGTCGGGTTGTTCCTCAACGGCACGGTCTCCGGGATGACGGTCATCATCCCGAGCCTCTACCCGGCCGAAGCCCGCGCGACGGCGCTCGGCCTGGCCGTCGCCGTGAGCAGGCTGGGGGCCGTCCTGGCGCCCCTGATCGCCGGCTTCCTGCTGCAGGCGGGCTGGGCACCCGGGTCGATGTTCCGGGTCTTCGCGATCCCGGCGGTGATCGGCGCCGTGGCGGTCGTCTTCCTCACCCGGTTCGGGCGCGCACTCCCGAGCACTTCGAACCCGTCCGTCGAAAGCGCGGTGGCCGAAGCATGAGCGGCCCGGTGATCGACGTGGCCCGCACCGCGGTGCTCGTCATCGACATGCAGAACGACTTCGCCGAAGAGGGTGCGCCGCTCGAGTTCCCGGAAGGGCGCCGCGTGATCCCCGCCATCCAGCAGGTCCTGGAAGCCGCGCGCGGCCGGGGGATGCCGGTCGTCTACGCCGCGCACGTCCACCGTCCCGGCGGGGCCGACCTGGGGATCCACCGCGAGCTGTACCCGCCGGTGGCCGCCGGGGAGGCCCTGGTCGACGGCGAGCGCGGCGCGGAGATCCATCCCGAGCTCACGCCCCGTCCGGGGGAACCGGTGATCAAGAAACACCGCTACAACGCCTTCTACGCGACCGACCTGGAGATCATGCTGCGCGGGCTCGGCGTGGAGACGGTGGTCCTCACCGGCATGACGACCGAGTGCTGCGTGCTCGGCACGGCACGCGGCGCCCTGGAACGCGGGTTCCGTTCCGTGGTGATCTCGGACGCGTGCGCGTCCTGTGACTACCCGGACCTCGGGGCCGGCCCCATGTCCGCCGGCGAAATGCACCTGGCCGCGTTGCGGGTGATGTCCCTGACGTCGTCGCGGCTGATCGGCACCGACGAGTTCCTTTCGCGGCTGCCGTGACGCAAGCCCCGACGTACGATCCACTGAGGAGGCTGACGGTGCCCACCCTGGTGTTGCTCCACGGCGGCGGGCCGGGAGTGGACGCCGCGAGCAACTGGGCGAGCGTGCGGTCCCGGTTCGCGGCGGAATTCCGTTGTCTCGCGCCGGATCTGCTCGGGTTCGGCACGCAGATCGCCGGAACGGCCGGGCTCCGGGGCCCGCACGCCTGGGCGATCGCCCGGGCCCGGCAGGTGCTGGACCTGCTCGACCGCCACGGCCTGGACCGCGTCCACCTCGTCGGCAACTCGGCCGCGGGCGGCGCCGCGGCGCTGGCCCTCCTGGCGGTGGCGCCGCACCGCGTCGAGCGTGCGGTGGTCATGGGCGGAGCCGGGACCGGGCCGCTGCCCCCGGTGGTCCCCTTCTACGACAACCCGACCAGGGAGTCCATGCGCGCCACGCTCGGCCGGCTGGTCGCCGACGAGAGCGTCCACGAAGAACTCTTGGACGAACTCACCGAACTCCGGCTGAGGCAAGCTCTTCGCCCCGCCGCGGAGGGAGCGTTCCGCGCGATGTTCGCCGCCACCGCCGGCGGCCCGCCACCCGTCGACCCGGCCAAGATCACCACGCCGGTCCTCGCCTTGCACGGAGAGCGCGACCGGGTCTCGCCGGTCGAGGTTTCGGAGCGCCTCGCCGCCGCGCTGCCCCACGGCCGCCTGCACGTGGTGGCGGGGGCCGGGCACTGGATCCACGTCGACCGGCCGGACGAGTTCGCCAAGCTGGTAGGGGAGTTCCTGAGCGCATGAACGAAATTCTGATCGTCGGCGCCGGTCCCGCCGGCCTGACCCTCGCCATCGACCTGGCCCAACGCGGTGTTGCCTGCCACGTCGTCGAGGCGACCGAGGAACGCGGCGTCAACCCGCGGTGCAACACCACGTCCGCGCGGTCGATGGAGATCTTCCGCCGCCTCGGACTGGCCGACGAGATCCGGCGGGCCGGGCTGCCCGAGGACTATCCGACGTCGATCCGCTACCGGACGACCTTGCGTGGCGAGGAGATCTACCGGATCGACCTGCCGTCCGCGGGTGACGTCCTGGCGGGCGAAGGCAAGGAAAGCTGGCCGACGCCGGAACCGCAGCACCGGATCTCGCAGCTGTACCTCGAGCCCATCCTGGAGGAGCACGCGAGCAAGCTCCCCGGGCTGACCCTCGAACGCGGCACCCGGCTGGTCGAGCTCCGGCAGCACGACGACCACGTCGAAGCGGTCGTGGAGACCGCCGGGGAGCGGCGCACCCTGCACTGCGCGTACGTGGTCGGTTGCGATGGCGCCCACAGCACCGTCCGCCGCCGGCTGGGCATCCGCTACGAGGGTGTCGATGCGATCCAGCAGTTCGTGTCGACCTTCGTCCGCTCGCCCGAACTGGGCCGGCTGGCCGCGCGGGACCGGGCCTGGACGTACTGGACCTACGGCCGCCGGATCGCGTCGCTGATCGCGATCGACGGGGAATCGTTGTGGCTCAACCACGTCGCGTTCGCCCCCGGCCACGACACCGAGGGCGAAGACCCGGAACAACTGCTGCGCGAGGCGGTGGGGGAGCCCGTCGAGCACGAGGTGCTCGGCGTGGTGCGCTGGACCGGCCGCCGGCTCGTCGCCCAGCGGTACCGCGCGGGGCGGGTGTTCCTGGCCGGCGACGCCGCCCACATCTGGATCCCCGTCGGGGGCTTCGGCATGAACGCCGGCATCCAGGACGCGGCGACACTGGCGTGGATGCTGGCGGCGGTCCACCACGGCTGGGCCCCGCCGGAGCTGCTGGATGCGTACGAGCGGGAACGCAAGCCGGTGGGCGAACAGTTCGCGACCGCGGTCGGAGCACAGGCACGCACGTCGTTCGCGGACGTCTCGCCCGACATCCACCTTGCTGGCCCCGAGGGCGAGCGCGCTCGTGCGGAGTTCGCCGAGCGGCTCGCGGACACCGAACCGCGGCGGTACTCGCCCGACGGCTTCAGCTTCGGCTACCACTACGCGGATTCGCCCCTGGTGGTCGGTGGGGAAGACCAGGCCGAGATCACCATGGGCGAGTACCGGGAACGCGCGCACCCCGGGTTCCGGCTGCCGCACGCCTGGCTCGACGACGGCCGGTCGGTGTTCGACCTCCTCGGCCCCGGCTTCACCCTGCTGCGCACGGACCCGGGGACCGGGACGACGTCCTGGACCCTGGCGGCCCGGGAACTCGGGATTCCGCTCACCGTCGTCGACCTTCCCGGGCGGTGGCCCGGCCGCTACCCCGCCGAGCTGCTGCTCGTGCGCCCGGACCAGCACGTCGCCTGGATGGGCGGAGCGGACGCCCGGCCGGACGAGCTCCTGCACACCGTCACCGGGCGCGTCGCCGCCCACCAGGCATGAGGATCACCAGGAGAAACGCCATGCCATACGCACTGGGCATCGACGTCGGCGGCACCTTCACCGACGCGGTCGCCTCCGACGGCGCCGGCCGGATCGTGTCGGCCAAGACGCCGACGACCCCGCCCAACCGCGAGGCCGGGGTCATGCGCGCGATCGAGGACCTCGCCGGTGAGCTCGGCATCAGCGTCGGCGAACTGCTGTCGCAGACCGACTACATCGCCCACGGCACGACCGCCTCGATCAACGCCCTGGTCCAGGGCCAGGTGGCCGACGTCGGCCTGATCGCCACCAAGGGCCACCGGGACTCGATTTACATCATGAACGCCGAAGGCCGCACCCTCGGCCGATCGGCGCACGAAATCCAGGACACGCTCCGGCAGCGCAAGCCCGCGCCGCTCATCCCGAAGTACCGGGCGCTGGAGGTCACCGAGCGGATCGACCACGCCGGGAAGATCCTGGTGCCGTTGGACGAAGAAGAGGTGCGCCGCGTCGCACAGTCCCTTGTGGACGAAGGCGTCGAGGCCATCGCGGTCTGCCTGCTGTGGTCGTTCAAGAACGGCGTCCACGAGCAGCGCGTCCGCGAGCTGATCCACGAGATCGCCCCGGACATGTACGTCACGCTCTCCTCGGAGGTCAGCCCGCGCATCCGGGAGTTCGCGCGGACCTCCACGACGATCATGAACGCCCAGGTGGGCCCGCGGTTGCGCACCTACCTGCTGCCGCTGCAGAAGCACCTGGAGGAGGGCGGCCTCAAGGGGCCCCTGCTGGTCATGCAGAGCGAAGGCGGCACCATCACCGCCGACCGCGCGCCGGAGCACGCCATCACCACGGTGGGGTCCGTGCTGTCCGGCGGCGTCATCGGCGGGATGCGCCTGGCCGAGCAGCTGGGGCACCGCAACGTCATCACCACCGACGTCGGCGGCACGACGTTCCTCGCGGGACTGATCGTCGACGGCGAGCCGGTCATGGCGCCGGGCTCGATCGTGAACCAGTTCCCGATCAACGCGGCGACGATCCGCGTGCACACCATCGGTTCGGGTGGCGGGGCGCTCGCATCGGTGGACGGAGGCGGAAACCTGCGGCTCGGCCCGCAGAGCGCCGAAGCCGTCCCCGGCCCGGCTTGCTACGGCAACGGCGGCACCCGGCCCACGAACACCGACGCCAACCTCGTGCTCGGCATCCTCAGCGAGCGCGGGTTGCTCGGCGGCCGCAAGCCCCTGCGGCTGGACCTGGCGCGGGACGCGATCCGCGAGCACGTGGCCGAGCCGCTCGGCCTCACCGTCGAGGAAGCCGCCATCGCCATCCACGAGGTGCAGAACGCGCAGGCGGGCGACCTCCTGCGCCGGGCCGTCGTGCAGGCCGGCTACGACCCCCGCGACTTCGTCGCCTACGCCTTCGGGGGAGCGGGACCCGCGCACTGCGCCGGCTACTGCCAGGACCTGGGCGTCGGCGCGGTCGTCGTGCCGCTCGGACCCGTCGCGTCCGCCTTCTCGGCCTACGGGCTCGCGGCCTCGGACGTCGCGTTGAGCGCGGAGCTGTCCGACCCGTCGTCGTTCCCGGTCGACCCCGCGGTGATCGAGTCCCACTTCGACCGGCTGGAGGCCGACCTGCAGCGCGCCCTGGACCGGCAGAAGGTCAAGTTCCACGACGTGACGTTGCACCGCGAGATCGACCTGCGGTACTCGATGCAGGTCACCGAGCTCGCCACGGCCGTCCCGGACGCGAAGTTCACCGAGCGCACCGGCGACGAGATCCTCGAGCGCTTCGAGGAGCAGTACGAGCGCATCAACGGCAGTGGCGCCGGCTACCGCGAGGCCGGCGTCCAGGCGATCACCTACCGCGTGCAGGCCAAGGCCAGTCTCGGATTCCCCGTCCGGCTTCCGGTGGTCCCCGAGGCCGACGGCCCGGACCCGGCGGAGGCGCTGCTCTTGGAGCGTTCGGTCTGCCTCGACTCGCAGATCGGCTTCGTGATGACCCCCGTCTACGACTACGCGCGGCTGCGCGCGGGCCACGAGCTCGTCGGACCCGCGATCGTCGACGTCCCGACCACGGTGGTCGTGGTCCCCGCCGGGGTCACCGGCCGCGTCGACCACCTCGGCAACCTCGTGCTGCGCTACCAGTGAGGACAGTTCCCATGACTTCCAGGATCCCCGGGGCGGACGAGTTCACCAGCCGGCCCATGCCGCGTGAGGAACTGCTGCGGCAGATCTCGCCGAGCCTGCCGCTGCACCAGGTCGGCGACGACTGGGCCGAACACGTCGACGCGCTGACGTACGAGGTCGTCCGGCATCGGCTGTGGGCGATCACCCAGGAGATGGGGGAGACGCTGCGGCGGATGTCGGGCTCGCACGTCGTCACCGAGTCCAACGACTTCAACTTCTCCATCTGCGACGAGCTCGGCGAGCAGGTCCAGGTCGGCACCTACAACATCGGCCTCATCGGCTCGATGGACCTGGCCATCACCTGGACGTTGCGCCATCGCAGCGACAACCCCGGTATCGCCGAGGGCGACATGTTCCTGTGCAACGACCCGTGGATCGGGGGCGGGCTGCACCAGAACGACGCCGCGATCCTGGCGCCGATCTTCCACGACGGCGAGCTGTTCGGCTGGACGACGGCCATCGCCCACCAGGTCGATCTCGGCGGGCCGCGGCCGGGCTCCTTCAGCCCGTCCGCGCAGGACGTCTTCGGCGAAGCCGTTCCGACGCCGCCGATGAAGGTGGTCCGCGGCGGCGTGCTGCAGCGCGACATCGCCGACGCGTGGGTCCGCCGGTCGCGGCTGCCGCACCTGGTCGGCCTCGACCTGCGGGCCAAGATCGCCGCCAACAAGAACGCGGCCGAGCAGATCCTGCGGCTCATCACCAAGTACGGCGCCGACACGGTCAAGTCCGTGATGCGCCGGATGATGGACGACGCCGAGCGCCGGCTGCGGGCCAAGCTCGAGAAGCTGCCCGACGGGACGTGGTCCGCGGTCGGCTACCAAGAGCAGTCGCGGACCGGCGATCGCGGCCTGCACGCCATCAAGGTCGCGATGACGAAGGAAGCCGACCGGCTCGTCTTCGACTTCCGCGGCACCGCCGGGCAGACCGGGATCATCAACTGCCCCTACCCAGGGCTGCGCGCGGGGATCGTCTTCACGATGCTGCCCCTGCTGGCCGGCGACATCCCGTGGGCCGCGGGCGGGCTGATGCGCTGCTTCGAGATCATCACCGACGAGGACACCATCACCAACGCGTCCTTCCCGGCCGCGGTCGGCAAGGGGCCCTTCGGGCCGGCGTGGGGCTCCGGCAACCTGGTCGCCGAGGTGCTCGCCAAGATGCTGGACGCCGAGCCCGACCACCGCACCGACGTGCAGTCGATCTGCAACGGCACCACCGACCTCTGCGTGGTGTCCGGTGTGGACACTCGCGGTGGGGGCAGCAAGGGCTTCGTGTCACCGATCTTCGACGTCATGGCCGGCGGCTACGGCGCGCAGGTGTACCACGACGGCGTCGACACCGGTGGCCGCCTCATCATCCCCTCCGCCCGGGCACCGGACGTCGAAATGACGGAGTACCTGTACCCGCTCGTGGCGCTGTGGCGCCGTGAGCAGACCGACTCCGGCGGCCCCGGCCGGCAGCGGGGCGGGATGAGCGGCTCGGTCTGCTATGTCCAGCACCCCGACCAGGAGGGGACGATGTCGCTGGTCGTCTCCGGTACCGGCAAGGTCGCGAACCAGAACGTCGGCCTGGCCGGCGGCTATCCGGGCAACTCCCAGCTCGACCTGGTCGTGCGGGGGGTCCACGAACCCCAGCTCGCCCAGGCGGTCACCATCCCCGGCCACCTGGGCGAGCTGGGCGGGGAGATCGAGGTGCTGCCGTGTGAAGGGGAGTCGGACCTCGGGCCCGGGGACGCGCTCTACCTGCACTGGCAAGCCGGCGGCGGGTACGGCGATCCGCTGCTTCGCTCGCCCGAGAGCGTGCGCGAAGACGTGCAGCAGGTACGAGTGTCGTCCGATGCCGCGAGGGACGTCTACGGCGTCGTGGTCCGCGGCGGCGAAGTGGACGTGGCCGCGACGGACGAGGTCCGCTCGAAACTGCGTCACCGCCGGGCATCCGGTGCCGGGCTGTCCGGTCTCACACCGATCAGCACGCCTGAACTGGGCGAGGTGCGCCGGCTCGACGACAACCTCGCCGTCCTGGACAGCGGGACCGTGGCGTGTGTCCACTGTGGAACCGAGATCGGGCCGTTGGCCGGCGGCGCGTTCGTCGCGGCGCTGGCTCGCCGGGACGCGGCGCCGACCGAAGCAGGCCCGCACATCTGGCACGACCCACTGGAGTACGTCGACGCCGAGATCGTCTTCCGCCAGCTGTTCTGCCCCGGCTGCCTGACCGCGGTCCACTCGCGCGTCGTGCCCGTCGACCACCCGCTCCCGGTCGACGAGTACCGGAGCTGGGCCTGACGTAAGAGTTTGGATAGAACGTTCTGTCTTGACAGTGCGCGAGGGTATTGCCATGCTGAAAGGAGATAGAACGTTCGGTCTCATTGACCGCCTACGCCACCGCCTCGAGAGGATCATCGTGACCACCGTTGACTCACCCGCCACCAGCGGAATCGCCCCGGCTCTGCGCCGGCTGTACTTCGTGCGGTTCGCCTTCGCCATCGTCTGGGCGGTCTTGCTGTTCGTCACCTCCAAGTCGCAGGTGGGACCGATCGGCGTCGCGCTGGTCGTGCTCTACCCGCTGTTCGACGTCGCCGCCGCGGTCGTGGACGCTCGGTCGTCCCGGGCCACCGGCTCGGCTCGGGGGCTCTACGTCAACATCGCGATCAGCCTGCTCGCGGCCATCGGGATCGCCATCGCTTCCGCATCCGGCGTGCCGGGGGTGCTGCGCGTGTGGGGGGCCTGGGCGATCGTCGCCGGGCTGGTCCAGCTGATCGTCGCCGTCAGCCGCCGCAAGATGGGTGGCCAGTGGCCGATGATCCTCAGCGGCGGCATCTCCGTGCTGGCCGGCGCCAACTTCGTCATCGGCGCCTCCGCAGCCAACCCGTCACTGTCCACAGTGGCCGGATACGCCGTCCTCGGCGGCGTCTTCTTCCTCGTCTCGGCGATCCGGCTCGGCCGCGCCGCGAAGGCGAACTGACATGCCCACGTACGACGTCGTCGTCATCGGCGCCGGCCCGGTCGGGGAAAACGCCGCCGACCGGATCGTCCAGGGCGGGTTGACCGCCGCGATCGTCGAGCGGGGACTGGTCGGCGGTGAGTGTTCCTACTGGGCGTGCATGCCGACGAAGGCGTTGCTGCGCAGCGGAGCGGCCCTCCGCGCCGCCCGCCAGGTGCCCGGCGCGCGCGAAGCCGTGACCGGTGAGCTCGACGTGGCGGCGGTGCTGCGCCGTCGTGACTCCTTCGCCTCGAACTGGAACGACGAGGGTCAGGTGTCGTGGCTCGAGTCGGCGGGCATCCCGCTGTTCCGCGGTCACGGCCGGATCACCGCGGCGCGGGTCGTGGAGGTGACCGGCGCCGACGGCACCACCACGACGCTGACCGCACGCCACGCGGTGATCGTCGCTACCGGCAGCAGCGCGCTCGTCCCGGACATCGAGGGTCTCCGCGACGCGAAACCGTGGACCAGCCGGGAAACGGTGGCGGCCAAGGAGGTTCCGGGCCGGCTCGCCGTCATCGGCGGCGGGGTGGTGGCCTCGGAGATGGCGACGGCGTTCAGTGAGCTGGGGTCGTCGGTGACGATGCTGGCCCGCGACGGCGTGCTGCACCTCAACGAGCCGTTCGTCGGCGAAAGCGTCGCGCAGGCCTTGCGGGACAAGGGCGTTTCGGTGCGTGTCGGCGCCGAGGCCGGTTCTGTGAAGCGCAACGACGACGGCACGGTGTCGATCACGCTCACCGACGGCGAGCAGCTCGAGGCCGACGAATTGCTCGTCGCGATCGGCCGCACGCCGAACACCCAGGACATCGGGCTGGACAACGTCGGCCTGAAGCCGGGTTCCTGGCTCACGGTCGACGGCACGATGCGGGTCGTCGGAGGGGACGGCTGGTTGTACGCCGCCGGTGACGTGAACCGGCGGGTTCTGCTGACGCACCAGGGCAAGTACCAGGCCCGCGCGGTGGGCGACGTCATCGTGGCGCGCGCGAAGGACGAACCGGTCGACGACGGTGAGTGGGGCCGGCACGCGGCGACTGCCGACGAGCGCGCGGTGCCGCAGGTGGTTTTCACCGAGCCGGAGATCGCGTCGGTGGGCCTGACGGCGGCCAACGCCGAGGCTGCCGGGTTGCGGATCCGGGTCGTCGACTACGACCTGGCCGCCACCGCCGGCTCCGCCGTGCACGCCGAGGGCTACCAGGGCCACGCCCGGATGGTCGTCGACGAGGACCGCAAGGTGATCGTCGGGTTCACCCTGGTCGGCCCGGACGTCGCGGAGATGTTGCACGCGGCGACGATCGCGGTGGCCGGCGAGGTCCCGCTGGACCGGCTCTGGCACGCGGTCCCGGCCTTTCCCACCGTCAGCGAGGTGTGGCTTCGGCTGCTCGAAGCCTACGGCCGTTGATCAGCCCGCCGGTGTCCCGTCCCACCGCGATCCGGGGGACGGGACACCGGCACGCCTCCTTCCCCGAAAGGGGTTCCTCGATGACTGCCGAAACCACCACCCGCGCCGCGGCCGCGCCGATGACCCACAAGCAGATCCTGCAAGCCCTGTCCGGGCTCTACGTCGGCATCTTCGTGGCGATCCTGTCGTCCACGGTCGTGACGAACGCGCTGCCGACGATCGTCGCGGACCTGCACGCGGGCCAGAGCGTCTACACCTGGGTGATCACCGCGACGCTGCTCTCCACGACGGTGTCCAGCCCGGTCTGGGGCAAGCTGGCCGACCTCGTCAGCAAAAAACTGCTCATCCAAGCCAGCTTGGTCATCTTCACCGCGGGCTCGGTGCTGTCGGGCCTGTCCTCCGGGCCGGGCCTGCTCATCGCGGCGCGCGTGGTCCAGGGCATCGGCGCAGGCGGTCTGCTCGCGCTGATCCAGGTGATCATCGCGACGATGATCCCGCCGCGGGAGCTGGGGCGCTACTCCGGCTACTTCGGCGCGGTGTTCGCGGTCGGCACCAGCGCCGGTCCGCTGATCGGCGGCCTCATCGTCGACACCGACTGGCTGGGCTGGCGCTGGTGCTTCTTCGTCGGCGCGCCGTTCGCGGTCGTCGCCCTGATCGTGTTGCAGAAGACGCTGAACCTGCCGGCCACCAAGGGTTCCGTGAAGATCGACTGGGCCGGGGCCGCGCTGCTGACGGCCGCCGCGTCGCTCCTGCTGATCTGGGTGACGCTCGCCGGCGACCGGTACGCCTGGCTTTCCTGGCCGTCCGCGGTCATGCTCGGCGGCACCCTGCTGCTGGCCGTCGCGTTCGTCGCCGTCGAACGGCGAGCCGAAGCCCCGGTGCTGCCGCTGTGGCTGTTCCGCACCCGCACGGTCGTGCTGGCGATCACGGCGGGCCTCGCGATCGGGGTTGCCCTCTACGCCGCGACGACCTACCTGAGCCAGTACTTCCAGCTGGCCGAAGGAAAGTCGCCCACGGTGGCGGGCATCCTCGCCCTGCCGCAGATCCTCAGCCTGGCACTCGCGTCCACCATCGCCGGCCGGATCATCTCCGCCACCGGCCGGTGGAAGCCGCTCCTGGTCGCCGGCACCGTGCTGATCGCCGCCGGGCTCGCGCTGCTCGGCCTCACCGGCCGCGACACCCCGTACTGGCAGCTGGCCCTCGCGATGACGCTGCTCGGCCTGGGGCTCGGTGTCACCCTGCAGAACCTCGTCCTCGCCGTCCAGAACCAGGTGAGCCCCCGCGAACTCGGCGCGGCCACCTCCTCGGTCTCGTTCTTCCGCACCCTCGGCGGCACGATCGGCGTCTCGGCCCTCGGGGCGGTCCTGGCCGGCCGGGTCGGCGACCTCGTCGCCGACGGACTGGCGAAGCTGGGCGTCACGCCCGGGGCATCGCTGTCCCGGCCGGCCGAGCTGCCCGCCCCGGTCCGCGCCGTGGTCGAGGACGCGTACGGGCAGGCCACCGGCAGCATCTTCCAGTACGCGCTGCCCTTGGCGCTGGTCGCGCTGGTCTGCGTCCTGTTCATCCGCGAAGTGCCGCTGCGCACCTCCAACGCCGTTCCCGGGGAAGGGCCGCGATGACGCTCGACGAGGAAACGATCACGGACCTCGAACGCGAGTTCGCCGTCTTCGTCCGGCAGGACCGCGCCGCGTCGGGACAGCTCGGCCGCGACGTTCACCCCGACCTCAAGGTCGCCGCGTACCGGCTACTGGCTCAGCTGGCCGATCGCGGTCCGCGCCGGCCGACCGAGCTCGCCTGTCACGTCGGCGTCACCTCGCCGACCATCTCGCGGCAACTCCAGCACCTGGAAGCGCTGGGCCTGATCGAACGGCTCCGGGCGGTGGACGACGGCCGGGCGTACCTGGTCACGCTGACCGGCGCGGGCCGCCGCCGGGTCGACGAGGTCCGGGTCGCCCGCAGCGGACGGCTGGGCGAGCTGCTCGAGTCCTGGCCGGACCGCGATGTCCGCACCTTCGCGGAGCTGCTGGCGAGGTTCAACGGCAGCGCCGCGAGACCTTCCCGGCGGTGCGGCGGAATCGAGGACGCCCCCGGATGAGGGGAGACCGCCATGGCCCGATCGAGACGAACCGGCGCGTCGACGCCGACCAGCCGGCCCTCCTCGTCGATTCTTCGGAGTAGCCGCGGATGAACTTTCGTGGGCGTCCCGGTCGGTGGCCGCCGCGCTCGGGCCTACCAGGGCAGCTCCCCGATTTCGTCGCTGAAGGTTCCGGTCGGGCCGTCGACGTCGAGCGTGGCCAGGCGCACGACTGTTTCGGCGCTCTCTTCCGGTGAGCGGCCGATACCGAAGGCCGCGGTCATGTCGGTGGCCGTGGTGCCGGGCTCGACCGCGTTGAACTTGATGCCCGGCTGGGCTTTGGCGTACTGGACCGTCAGCATGGTGGCCGCGGCCTTGGACGCGGAGTAGAGCGCGAGCGGCAGCCCGAACTCCGGCCGGTCGGGGTTGGTCACCGCCCAGAACGAGCCGGCGCTGCTCGACACCGTGACCACCGTGGGGTTCGAGGACTTGCGCAGCAAGGGAAGCGCCGCTTCGGTGACGCGGACGATCCCCACGGCGTTGGTGTCGAAGACCCGCAGCGCGGTGGGGCCGTCGAGGGCTTCGCTGCCGAGGACGCCCGCGTTGTTGACCAGGACGTCGAGCCGGCCCTCGGCCGCGTCGATTGTGGCCAGCGCGCTGCCGACCGAGGCGTCGTCGGTCACGTCGAGCTGAACGAACCGTGCGCCGAGCTCCGCCGCGGCTTTCTCGCCGCGCTCGACGTCGCGGGCGCCGAGGTAGACGGTGTGCCCGCGCCGCAGAAGTTGTTTCGCTGCCGCAAACCCGATGCCCTTGTTGGCTCCGGTGATCAGGGTGACGGTCATGGTCTCTCTTTCAGTCGGTCAGCTGCCGGCGGAGTTCGCCGGCGTCGTGCAGGGCGGTCATGTGGACGAACCGTCCGTTGTGGACCTGGTAGATGGCGTACTCGACGATCTCGAACGAGGCGCCGGTCGGTGCCACGCCGAGCCACTCCTTCGCCGGAGTGCCCGTGTTGACCAGGCGCGCGGCCAGGCGGTCGCCGTCGAAGAGGAGTTCCTTCAGCTCCCAGTGGAGGTCGGGAACCGCGGCCACGTCGGCCTGCTGGACGGCGATGAGGTCGTCCCGGGTGGCCGGCTCGCCGTTCAGGGTGGTCCGGTCGTCGATGAACTCGGCCATCCGAGCGAACCGGTGGGCGTTGAGCTCCTGCAGGTAGCGCAGGTAGAACTCGCGCAAATCGCTGACGGACATCGGGTGCCCCGCTCTCGCCGACTTTCGCATCGATCGATGCACAATTCGACTGTAGCAGGTTCCGCATCGATCGATGCAGAAGTCCCGGGCTAGAGGAGTGGCCAGCTGCGCAACGCGGCGTCGGCCATCTCCTGGAGGTCGTCGCGGCCGACCCCGCCGGCGGCCTGCACCGCGATGCCGTACCCCAGCGCGGTGACGTAGCGGGCCAGCAGCGCCGGGTCGGCCTCCGGAGGCAGGTCGCCGTCGTCGACGGCTCGCTCGAACCGGTCCCGGAGGGTGCTGTAGCCGTCGTCGCGCCAGTCGACGAGCAGGTCGCGGGCGCCGCGGCCGGCGTCGCCGGTGGCCAGGGCGCCCTGGACGCCCAGGCACCCGTGCGGGCCGGTGGGCCGGGTGGTCGTCTGGATCGTGCCGGCGAGGAGCGCGGTGGCGACGTCGAGCGCGGTGGGCTTTTCCAGGGCGCGCGCGACGTAGGCGCTCGGGCCTTCGGTGTAGCGCTCCAGGGCCTTGCGGAACAGCTCTTCCTTGTTGCCGAAGGTCGCGTACATGCTGGTCGTGGAGATGCCCATCGCCTCGGTCAGCGTGGCCAGGCTGGCGCCTTCGTAGCCGTGTTCCCAAAACACCAGCAGGGCGCGCTCGAGGGCTGCGTCGGGGTCGAATCCTCGGGGCCGGCCGCTCGGGCGGCGCTTGTCGGTCTCCACGGCCGCAGTCTACCGCTTTCCGCAGCGATCGATGCGGAAAGCGGCGTCGGCTCGGCGAATGCATCGGTTTGTTGGCGATTCGACCGGGTATGCAGCCAGTTCGGTGTTCGACTCCGATGCGAAGGAAGTGACCGATGCCCGCGCTGACCCGCGTTCTCGGAGCGGCGACCGCCGCCTACAGTGCGACGATCATCGCCGCACCGAAGGTGCTGGCCAAACCGTGCGGCCTGACCACACCGACCGGCGATGTCACCGCGGGCGTGCGGACACTGGTCGGCGGCATCGGTGCCCGGGACGCCGTCATCGGTCTCGCGATGATGTTCGCCCCGCCGGGCCGTCCGCTGCGGCTCGCCCTCGCCGCCCGCGTGGCCTCCGACGCCGCGGACGCCCTCATCTTCGGCACCACCCTGCCCGACCGCTCCGCGCGCACCAAGGTCGCGGCCTTCGCCGCCACCTGGGCCGCGCTGTGCGCCGCCTCCGCTCTCGTGCGCTGAAGAGGACTCCCGTTGCTCACCACCGCCCGCCTCTTCCCGACCCGGATCCCGCGGTCCCCGGCCGCCGCGGTCGTCGTGCTGCACGGCGGTGGCAGCCGGGGTGGCGCCATGCCGGTGAGTCCCGCTCAGCTGTCGGTGGTGCGCATGATCCCCATCGCCCGCCGCGTCGCCCACGCCGGCCGCGGGCGGCTGGCCGTGTGGCGGCTGCTGAACTCGGTACGCGGCTGGGACTGCACGCACACCCCGGTCGACGACGTCCGGTGGGCGCTGGACCAGCTCCGAGCGCAGTTGCCACCCGCCACACCGATCGGCCTGATCGGACACTCGCTCGGCGGCCGCGCGGCGATCTTGAGCGCCGGCGAGGACGGCGTTCGCAGCGTCGTCGCGTTGGCACCCTGGGTCTACGCCCACGACGGTGACGTCGACGCCGCGGACCGGCACGTGCTGTTCGTGCACGGCACGGCGGATCGCATCGCGAGCCCGCACCGGGCGCTCGCGGCCGCCCGTCGCCTCGCCCGCACCGCGCGAGTCGGCGTGGTCCAGGTGCGCCACGGCCGGCACGCGATGCTGCGCCGGCATCGGACCTTCGACGGACTGGCCGCCGGCTTCACGGCCGCCACCCTGCTCGACGAACCTCTGGTCGGCGCGCGCGGCCCACTGGGCCGGATCCTGGACGGAGCATCGTGCACAGTCGCCTGAAACCCCGCTCGGCGACCGGACGGGTCGTGGTGATCGTCGGTGCTACGAGCGGGATCGGGCTGGCCGCCGCGGTCGCGTTCGCGGCCCGGGCCGGCAAGCTCGTTCTGGTGTCGCGCAGCGCCGAGCGGTCGACGCCGCCGAAGCGGCGTGCCGACGTGCCGGCGCCGACGTGGTGGACACCGTGGCCGAGGACATCGGCGACCCGGGCGCAGCCGACGATCTCGTCGCTCGGGTTCTGGGGCGTCACGGCCGGATCGATGTCCTCGTGCACACCGCGGCGGTGATGGGGTACGGCAGCGTGGAGGAGATGCCGGCCGAGGTGTTCACCGCCGTCGTCGACACCGCTGTGCACGGCACCGTCCACTTGGCTCGTGCGGTGCTCCCGGTGATGCGCGCCCAGCACGCGGGCACGTTCATCGGAGTCAACTCGTTGCTGGGCTCGGTCACTGTGCCTCGGATGGGCGCGTACGCGGCGTCGAAATGGGGACAGCGGGCGGTGCTGCGCACCCTGCAGCAGGAAACCCGGGACGAGCCCGGGGTGTCGGTCTGCATCGTGAGTCCCGGCAGCGTCAACACGCCCATCTACTACCAGGCGGCCAACTACACCGGCCACGTCGTACGGCCGCCGTGGCCGGTGCTGGCCCCGGAACGGGTGGCCGCGGCGATCATGCGCTTGGCCGACCGCCCCCGCCGGCACGTGTCCGTACCGGTCGGCCCGGGCAATCCGCTCATCATCGCGGGATTCCGGCTCCTGCCCCTGGTGTACGACCGGCTGGTCGGCCCCCTGCTCCGGCTGGCCGTGCTGTCCCGCACGCGGTTGCGGCCGACGTCCGGAACCGTGCACCGGCCGGCGCCGGCCCAGGAACGCATCCACGGCCGCTGGCCCGCCCCGTCCGGAGAACAGGCGACGACGACGGGAGCCGAGCGTTAGTCGTGATCATCGTCGCTAGGATCGCCGAAGCCGCTGAAGAACGGAGAACCGCCCGACGATGGCCCGTTCGATCGCCGAGCACGAGATGACCACGGTTGCCGGCTATCGGCTTCTGACCTTGCGCGACCAGGACAACGACGCCGGAGTCGGCAGTTCCGCGGCCATCGATCGGTTGAAGACCTCCATCGTGGCCGGCACCGGCTACGAGCTGTTCATCAGCTGTGTCCAGGACCTGTTTCCGGTCACCGCGCGCGTTGTCGTGTGGGACGGCGAACCCGAAGCTGAACCCGGCGGCATGCCGCGTCTCCCGCTCGAGTGCCCCACCGGGCTGCTCGTCCTGGGCTCGCCCACCGGCGAGGTCACAGACTTCACGCTTCCGCCCGGGCCGGGGGAGTATCACGTCGCCGTCAGCCACGCGGGCCGTGACGAAGCCGAACGCGTACGTCGCACCGTCCTCGAGCGACTCGGCAGCGACCCGGATGCGCTGGACGAACTCGACCGGTACGCCGGGCTCGAACGCTACGCGATCGACCTTTGGTACGCCGGTCCCGTCGATGACGAAGACGACGTCGAGTAGGGAGGGGAGCGGGCGTCAGCCGAAGACGCGTCGCTGGATCTCGCGGCGGTAGTCCTCCAGTGTGTTGTCGAGGTGCACCGCGGCGGCTTGGGCGGCCGCTTCCGGGTCGCCGTCCCGGATGGCCTCGTAGATCGCCGCGTGCTCTTCGACCGCTTCCGCGGCGTGGCCACCGACCGTGCCGTGGAGCCCGATGGTGCTCGACTGGTGCTGCAGCCGCCGGACTTCGCGGACGGCGGCCAGGAGGAACTGGTTGTGGGACGCGGCGGCGATCCCGAGGTGGAAGTCTTCGTCCCCGCGGTCGAACAGCGCCGCTTCGCCGGTCACGTGTCCCTGGCGGCAGGTTTCCGCGGCCGCCTCGATCGACCGGAGCTCGACCGGGGTGGCCCGGGTGGCGGCCAGCCTGCTGGCGGTCATCTCCTGGACGCGGCGGAACTCGAACAGCATGTAGACGTGGTCCAGGTCGGTCGGCAGGAAGAAACCCGACCAGCGGGCCGATCCGAGCATGCCCTCGTCGTCGGCCACGTAGAGGCCCCGCCCCTTCTGGGCGCGCACCCGTCCGAGGGCGGAGAGGATCTTGATCGCCTCCCGCACCACGGTGCGCGAGGCGCCCAGCCGGGTCGCGAGCTCGTTCTCCGTGGGCATCCGCTCGCCGGCCTGCAGCCGCAGCTCGGCGATGAGCCGGAGGATCTCCTCGGCGATGCGTTCGTACCCCGGCCGGTAGGCGGCTTCCTGCGGCGCGGGCGGGTCGATCCCGGGCTCGCCCGCGGCGCGCGTCTCGTCCACCCGTTGTCTCCTTCGTCTTCGGCTCTGCGCCGTGAACCCTACATCCGCCCGAGCTGCGCAACAATGTGTATGACTTATTTTCGGCCGCATGACCTCTTGACGAAGGCGGCTCGACCAGCTGTGATGGTGCGCAGTAGAGACAGCTCGCAGCAATGTGTGCGACACATTTGGTGGATCTGTTCCCTTATCAGGTGTGACCTGCGGGTGCCACGACGAAGTGGAGAACCTCATGACAGTTCAGGTGCGCGCTTCCGGAGCCAGAGGCTCGTTCGTGCGCCGCAGGCGGTACGCGGGGTTGATCGTCGGCGTCGCGGCCGTCCTCGCCGGGGTCACGGCCTGCGGCAACGGCGGGAGCGGCAGCGGTGCCCAGGGCGGGTTCCAGCCGGTGCAGCAGACGGGCGGGAAGATCACCGTCTGGGTCGACTCCACGCGGCTGCCCGCGGCGCAGCTCTACCAGAAGCAGCACCCGTCGGTGCCGATGGACATCGTCACCTACGACGGGGACGCCAACGGCTCGAACTACCTGCAGACCAAGGTGAGCCTGTTCAACCGCACCCGCAGCGGCTGGCCGGACGTGGTGTTCAGCTCGCAGAACAACGAGGCCACCTGGGCGGTGCAGGCCGGGTTCACGGCGCCGCTGAACAAGGGTCAGATCCCGGAGGCCACCCTCAGCGGCTGGACCGCGGGGGCGAACGACCCGTGCACGGTCGAGGGCACGCTGTACTGCCTGCGCAACGACCTGGCCCAGACCGTCCTCTGGTACAACGCGCCGCTGATGCAGTCGTGGGGTTACCAGGTGCCCAAGACGTGGGAGGAGTATCAGGCGCTGGGTCAGCGGGTCGCCACCGAGCACCCCGGCTACTTCGTGGGCACCGCCGGCGACAACTTCACCCCGGAGATCTACCTCTGGGCGTCCAAGTGCGGCGCCAACGAGATCACCGGTCCCAAGGCGGTCAAGGTCGACACCTCGAGCCCGAACTGCACCCGGATGGCGTCGCTGCTCGACACGCTCGTCAAGAACCGCACGATGTCCACCAGCAGCGTGTTCAGCTCCGACTTCGACAAGAACGCCGCGGACAAGATCCTCATGATGCCCGGGCCGTCGTGGTTCGGCGGTTCGGTGTTCCAGGAGTCGTTCAAGACCCCGGCCGGTCAGATCGCCGCGGCCCCGCTGCCGCAGTGGGCCGGAGACCCGTCCCCTTCGGTCGGCAACGTCGGCGGCGGCACGTGGCTGCTGTCCGCCCACAGCGCCAACCTCAAGGACGCCACCGACTTCCTCACCTGGGTCACCACCTCGGACGACTACCAGGGCAAGGTCTCGCCGGGTTACCCCGCCTACGCGGCGGCGGCGAAGACCTGGCTGGCGCAGCAGTCCTCGAGCAAGTACTACGCCAACGACGTCGCGGTCCCGCTGCAGGCGGCCGCCCCGCAGGTGTGGCCGGGCTGGGGCTACGGCCAGTTCAGCCAGGAGGCGATCTGGGCCGCGACCGTGACACCGGGGCTGACCGCGGGCAAGACGATCGTCTCGCTGCTGCCCGAATGGCAGACCGCGATCACGAACTACGCGCGGTCCGCCGGGTACGAGGTCAGCCGGTGACCACCGCCGCCACGGCCAGGACCTCGTCGCGGCGACGGGTGTTCCGGCCGGGCCGGGCCGGCCACCTGTTCGTCGCCGCCTACGTCGTCCTGCTGATCGCGTTCGGCGTCGTCCCCACGGTGTACGCGGTGTACTTCGCCTTCACCGACGCGGGGGACCGCTTCGCCGGCTTCTCGAACTTCGTCGACGCCGCCACCGACTTCCGGTACTTCGCCGCAGTCGGACACGTGGCGCTGTACCTGGTGTTCTGGCTGGTTTCCCTGGTGGTGTTCGTCGTCGGGCTGGCGTTGCTGCTGCACCGCCTGACCGCGACCGGGGCCGGCAAGGCCTTGCGCTTCCTGTACTACATCCCGGGAGCACTCGCCGGGGCCGCGAGCGTGCTGGTGTGGCTGTTCATGCTGGACCCGTCGGTGAGCCCGGTGAGCGCGCTGCTGCGCGCTGTCGGGTTCGACACCTTCGGCCAGGTCGTCGCGCCGGACCACCTCCCGGTCCTGTTCGCCCTGATCGCGTTCTGGACCGGGGCGGGCGGCTGGATCGTGGTGATGTACGGCGCCCTGAACAACATTTCCCCCGACCTGCTGGAGGCGGCCCGCATCGACGGCGCCGGCGCGTGGCAGACGGCTTGGCGCATCCAGATCCCGTTGCTGCGCAAGTGGATCGTCTACATGGTCATCCTGGCGTTCGCCGGCGGGACCCAGCTGTTCGTCGAACCGCAGCTGCTCTCGCAGGCCAGTGTCGGCGTCGCCGGGCACGACTACTCGCTCAACCAGCTCTCGTACGACTTCGCCTTCCAGAACAACAACGTGAACACCGCCGCGGCGATTTCGGTGGAGCTGCTGCTGGTCGGGCTGATCGTCGCCGGCGTGTTCGTCGCCCGATCGGGGTTCTTCGATGCCGACTGACACCCACGTTGCCGCGCCAGTGAACGAGGCGGTGCGCCGCGCGGCCGCTCCACGGCGGCGTCGCACCCGGAGGCTGCCGAACCCGCTCTCGGCTCTGGTGCTCGTGCTGTTCCTCGTCTTCTTCGTGCTCCCGGTGCTGTGGCTCCTGCTGGCCGCCACGAAGACCGACGACCAGCTCGTGCACGGCAACCCGCTGTCCTTCGGCTCGTGGGGCGCGCTGGGGGACAACTGGAACGCGCTCACGTCCTTCCAGGACAACGCGATCTTCCAGTGGCTGGGCAACTCCGCGGTGTACTCGTTCGTGGCGCTCGCGATCACGTTGTGCGTGGCGATCCCGGCCGGCTACGCCCTCGCGATGACCGAGTTCCGCGGCCGGCGCACGCTGCTGGTCGCGACGCTGGTCGTGATGCTGATGCCGAACGCGACCCTCGTGGTGCCGTTGTTCCTCGAGGTGAACGCGGTGCACCTGATCGGCTCGATGTGGTCGATCATCCTGCCGTACTCGTTCTACCCCTTCGGCGTGTACCTGACCTACATCTACTTCACCACCGCGGTGCCGCGTGACCTGATCGCGGCGGCGAAGCTCGACGGCTGCTCGTCGTTCGGGGTGTTCCGCCACGTCGCCCTGCCGCTGGCCGCGCCGATCGTCGCGCTCGTCGGCTTCTTCAGCTTCGTGGCCAACTGGACCAACTACTTCCTGCCCTACGTCCTGCTGCCGGAAAGCGACCAGTTCCCGGTCCAGGTGGGGCTGGGGACGTTGCTGAACTCGGTTCCCCAGTTCAACCCGACGGTCGGCACCGCGGCGGTGCAGCGGCCGGAACTGGCGCTGGCCACCTTGCTGGCGATCACGCCCGTCCTCGTGGTTTTCCTCTTCTCCCAGCGTTTCCTGGTCACCGGGATGCTGGCCGGCGCGACCAAGGAGTAGTCATGCATCCCGTCATCACGGCGTCGGTCCCGCTGCTCGAACCACCGGGGTGGGCGATCGCCCAGCGCGAGCTGTTCGACCTGCTCGACCGGGCCTGGCGCCGGTTCGCCGGCGACTTCACCGGCCCGGACGGACGGCTGGCCTACGACGACGGGCTCACCAGCCGCGACGGCGTCGACGACTTCTACGAAACTTTCTTCAACTGGCCCCAGCTCTACCTGCTCGGCGGCGCCGACGACCTGCTCGCCGAGTCGGAGCGGCACTGGGAGGGCGTCACCCGGCAGCTGACCGAGCTGGGCATGCTGCACGACGAGTACGAACGCGGCTACGACTGGTTCCACCAGGGCGAAAGCCTGCTGCTGCTGTACTTCCTGTGCATGGCCGCGCCCGAGCGGTGGCGGAAGCGCGCGCTGCGGTTCGCGGAGCTGTACGTCGACCCCGCCTACGGCAACTACGACCCCGTGCACCGCATCATCCGCCGTCCGCACAACGGCAGCGACCCGGCGCGCGACGGGCTTTTCGACGGCGACTCGTACCCGTGGCTGCCCCAGGAGGCCGCGATGTACGGCTTCCCGCTGGAGTGGTTGCTGCCGCCGGACGCCGAGGAGCCCCCGCGAGAGCGCGACCCGCGGCTGGGGGAGCAGATGCGGCAGCGCACGGGGCGGGGGGACACCGCGGTCAACCTGGCCGCGTCCGGGCTCGTCTTCAACGCGTTGCTGCTCTCCGGCGACCGGCGCTACCGCGACTGGCTCGCCGAGTACGTCGGCGCGTGGCGGGAGCGCGCGGCGGCCAACAACGGCATCCTCCCCGACAACGTCGCTCCCGACGGCACCGTGGGCGGGCTGCTGGAGGGGCGCTGGTACGGCGGGCACTACGGCTGGTCCTGGCCGCACGGCTGGTACAGCGTCGGGCACGCCGCCGTCGTCGCCGCACTGGCGGCCGCGATCGCCACGGGCGACGAGACGTTCACCGACCTGGTGCGCCCGGCGCTGGACGAGCTCATCGCCCACGGCAAGGTCATGGCGTTCACCGAGGCGGACTCCAGCCTCGCGTCCAAGTGGAGTGTGCAGCTGCGTGAGGACGTGGACACCCCGACCCTGCACGTTCCCTTCCGCTACGACGACCGGGGCTGGTTCGACTACAACCCGATGCTGATGGGCGTCCCGGCCGCGTTGTGGCACCACACGGCCGCGCCGGAAGACCGCGAACGCCTCGAGCGGCTGCGCGCGGCCGGCGGCCACGACTGGCGGACCGTGCGGCCGTTCCGCAGCAAGGAGGAGGCCGGGCACGAGGAGCCGTGGCTCGCCTACCTCGCCGGTGACAACCCGGACTACCCGGAGCGGATCCTGGCCGCCGCCCAGGCGCAGGTGCGGCACCGGCTCACCCGCATGGAGCGCTACCGCGGCGAGGCCGTGCCCGAAGCCGACATCCACCTGTGGCAGCAGTCCAACCCCGTGGTCACCGAGGCGCTGGTCCAGCTCACCTGGGGCGGCCCGCAGGTCGTCTACAACGGCGGGCTGCAGCAGGCTCGCGTCCGCTACCACGACGCGCAGGCGCGGCGTCCCGGCCTGCCGCCGTCCGTGGCGGCGCTGGTCTCCGGCATCGACCCCGAAGCGACCGTCGTCGACCTGGTCAACCTCGACCCGCAGGAGCCGCGGTCGGTGGTCGTCCAGGCCGGGGCGTTCGCCGAGCACCACATCCGCCACGTGGAGTACAGCGTGTGCGAGGACCCGTCGTGGATCGGCGGCCTCTACGACTACGGCCACCGCGAACCGGCTGTGACGTCGGCGTCGATCGAGCTCGACGGCCCGTGGCTGCGGGTGGACCTGCCGCGGTCCAGCCGGATCCGCTTGACGCTGCGGCTTGCCCTGCGAGCCCGCACCGCGTCCTACGCCACCCCGTTCGACGAGCGTGACGCATGAGGCGAGGACCACTCGGCGGCACCGGGCTGGAGGTCTCCGAACTCGGCTTCGGCGCCGCCCCGCTGGGCCGGTTGCCCCGCGGGGGTGAACACCGCGGCATCGACGCCGTCCACACCGCGCTCGAACTCGGCATCACCTTCTTCGACGTCTCCCCGTTCTACGGGACCACGGTCGCGGAAACCGTTCTCGGCAAGGCTTTGAGCGGCGTTGGGCGCTCGAAATACGTGCTCGCCACCAAAGTCGGCCGGTATGGCGAAACGGAGTTCGACTTCAGCGCCGACCGGGTCACCCGCAGCGTGCACGAAAGCCTCGACCGGCTGAGGACCGACCACCTCGACCTCGTGCAGTGCCACGACGTCGAGTTCGGCGACCTCGACCAAGTCGTGCACGAGACCGTTCCCGCCCTGCGCGCGTTGCAGGAGACCGGCCTGATCGGTGCCGTCGGCGTGACCGGCTTCCCGCTGCCCGCGCTCGCCTACGTCGTCGAGCGTGCGCGGGTCGACACGGTCATCTCCTACTGCCAGTACACGCTGCAGAACCGGCGGCTCGCCGAGTGGCGGGCGTGGTTCGCGCGCCACGGCACGGCCGTCGTCAACGCGTCCCCGCTGTCGATGGGGGCCCTCACCAACCGCGGGGCGCCGTCCTGGCACCCGGCGCCGAGCGACATCCTCGCGCGGTGCGCGGAGGCCGCCGCATTGTGCCGGGACCGGGGTGAAGAACTCGCCCGGGTCGCCCTCCGGTTCGCGGTGAACACCGGCGGGTTCGCCTCGACGCTGGTCGGTGCCGCCGACCCGGAGGAGGTGCGCCGGGACGTCCGCTGGCTCACCGAGCCGGTCGACGACGACCTGCTGCGAGAAGTCGAGAAGTGCCTCGGGCCGGTCCGCGACCGCTCGTGGCCGACCGGACGCCCGGAAAACCAGGAGCCGGGAGTGGCAGCGTGACCGCGGTCCTCGACTCCCACGTGCACTTCTGGGATCCGCGGCGGCTGCGCTACCCGTGGCTCGACGACGTCGCCCGGCTCGACCGGCCGTTCACCCCGGACCTCTTCCCCGTTCGGCACGACGTCATCGTCGTCGAGGCCGGGCGAGTCGCGGCGGACGCCGTCGCCGAGATCGCGTGGATGCGGCGGGAAGCGCAGCGACACCCCTGGATCCGCGGGATCGTCGCGCACGCCGATCTCGAGAACCCCGCGGAGGCGGGCCGGTTCGCCGACGACCCGTTCGTGGTCGGAGTCCGGCGCAACGTGCAGGACGAAGCTCCCGGCTTCCTTCAGCGCGAGGACTTCCGCACGGGCGTGGCTTTGCTCGGGGAGGCGGGGCTGCCATTCGACGCCTGCGTCCGCGCGCACCAGCTGCCCGAACTGACCGCACTGGCCGAAGCCTGCCCCCAAACCACCATCGTCTTGGACCACCTCGGCAAACCGTCGCCCGGCGGGCCCGGGTACGGCGAGTGGCGCGGGGCCCTGCGCCGGCTCGCCCGGCACGGCAACGTGCGGTGCAAGCTGTCCGGCCTGGCCACGGAAACCGCCCCGGGCACGGCCCGCTCGCTGGTGGTCGACGCGCTCGAGGAAGCTCTGGACGCGTTCGGGCCCGACCGGTGCCTGTACGGCAGCGACTGGCCTGTCATGACCCTGGCCACGGATCTCGAGGCGTGGCTGGACGCGGTCCACGCCGCGCTCGGCGGTCACCCCGCCGAAGCCGTTCTCCGCCACAACGCCGAGAAGACCTACCTCGCACGCGCCGCCGTCGGGCAAGCAGGACGAAAGGACCCGGAATGAACGCCCCACCGCAGAGCCCGCCCACCCGGCGGGTCGCCTACTCCGGCCGCCGGAGCCTGGTCGTCGAGGCGGCGGATCCCGTGTCCCCACCACCCGGCCACGTCCGGATCGACGTGGCCTACACCGGGATCTGCGGCACCGATCTGCACATCTACCACGGAGACATGGACAGCCGCGTCCATCCGCCCGGCGTGCTCGGCCACGAAATGTCCGGGCGGGTCGCGGAGCTCGGCGCCGGTGTCGAAGGCCGGCGACCCGGCGATCCCGTGACGGTCATGCCGCTGCGGTGGTGCGGCGAGTGCCCGGCCTGCCGGGCAGGCCACTCCCACATCTGCCACCGCCTGGTGTTCCTCGGCATCGACGCGCCCGGGTCGATGCAGAGCAGCTGGACGGTCCCCGCCGAAACCCTGGTGCGCCTGCCGTACGACCTCCGGCTCGACCACGCCGCGCTGGTCGAGCCCGTCGCGGTGGCCGTGCACGACGTCCGGCGGGCCGCCCTCCGGCCAGGCGAGCGGGCGCTGGTGGTCGGCGGCGGACCGATCGGACTGCTCATCGCCGTCGTCGCACGCCGGTCCGGGGCGGCCGTCCTGCTGGCCGAGCCGGACCCGTTCCGCCGGTCGGTCGCGGAAGGGCTCGGCCTGACCGCGCTCGACCCGCGTGCCGAAGGTTTCCCTGCCACCGTCGACCGGTGGACCGGCGGGGAAGGCGCTGCGGTGGCCTTCGAGGCTTCCGGAGCCGAAGCGGGCGTGGCGACGGCGATCGGCGCACTGGCCACGAGAGGCCGGCTGGTCCAGGTGGCCATTCACCCGGCGCCCAGGCAGGTGGACCTCCACCGGTTCTTCTGGCGCGAACTGACGCTCGTCGGCGCCCGCCTGTACGACCGCGACGACTTCACCGCCGCGGTCGGGCTCCTCGGCGAGGGTGCGATCCCGGCCCGCGCCCTGATCTCGCGGACCGAACCCCTCGAGCGGGCCGGCGAGGCCTTCGCGGCACTCGAATCCGGCGCGGGCGTGATGAAGGTCCTCATCGACTGCCGTGCCGCCGAGGAGACACGATGACCCCGCCTTCCCCGTTCGACCTCACCGGCCGATTGGCGGTGGTCACCGGCGCCCGGCGGGGGATCGGCCTCGGCATCGCCGAGGCGCTGGCCGCCGCCGGCGCGGACATCGTGGCGGTCAGCGCGCAGCAGGAGCCGTCGGGCAGCGAGGTCGAAAGGCGCGTCACGGCGCTCGGGCGCACCTGCACCGCGTTGAGCGCGGACTTCGGCGATCGGGCCGCCGTCGCGGAACTCGCGGACACCCTCGCCGATCTCGGGCGTCCGGTGGACATCCTCGTCAACAACGCGGGCACCATCGCCCGCGCTCCGGCCGCCGAACACCCCGACGCCGACTGGGACCGGGTCATCACCGTCGACCTCTCCAGCCAGTTCACCCTCACCCGCGAGGTGGGCAGGCGCATGCTCGTCCGCGGCCGCGGCAAGATCGTGTTCACCGCTTCGCTGCTGAGTTTCCAAGGCGGCGTCAACGTTCCCGGATACGCCGCGGCGAAGTCGGGCATCGCGGGCCTCACCCGCGCCCTGGCCAACGAATGGGCGGGACGCGGCGTGAACGTCAACGCGATCGTCCCCGGCTACGTCGAAACCGACAACACCGAGGCGCTGCGGGCGGATCCCGGCCGCTTCGCCGCGATCCTCGACCGCATCCCGGCGGGCCGCTGGGCGAACCCCGGGGACTTCGGCGGTGTCGCCGTCTTCCTCGCTTCCGCGGCATCGGACTACGTGCACGGCGCGCTGGTCCCCGTCGACGGCGGCTGGCTGGGCCGCTGAACGCGCTCCCTGTTTTCCCCACCGCACGATCCTCGAGGAGGATGATCATGCGTCACCCCGTCAAGAAGGTGCTGGCGGCGCTGGCCGTCGCGGCCTGCGCCGCGGCACCGGCCGCCGTCCCGGCGCAGGCCGCCGGGATCCCCGGGTTCACGATCGTCGTCGCGCCCCGCGGCAACGATCGCGACCCCGGCACCCCCGGCCGTCCGGTCGCCACCCTGCAGCACGCCCAGAAGCTCGCCCGCACGCTGTCCGCGCTGGCGAACGTCGACGTCGAGCTGACCGGCGGCACGTACCGGCTGACTTCCCCGCTCCGGTTCACCAGCGAGGATTCCGGCCGCAACGGCCACACCATCACGTGGCGAGCCCGCTCCGGCCAGGCTCCGGTCCTGTCCGGTGGCCAGGCCGTGACCGGGTGGAAGCTGCACGACCCGGCCGCGAACATCTACGTCGCCGACGTGCCGAAGGGAGCGGATTCGCGGCAGCTCTACGTCGACGGCGCTTCGGCTCCCCGGGCCGCGATCACCATCGCGCGGACCGACGTCCAAGTCACGGCCACCGGCCTGACCATCGTCAACCCGGCGTTGAACCAGCTGGCTTCCCTGCCCGCTCAGAACCGCATCGAGGTGGAGAGCCAGAACTCCTTCACCGATCGGTACGCGCCGGTGCAGAGCATCGCCGGCACCACCATCACCATGCAGCAACCGGCGTGGAACAACAACAACTGGGGCTACGACACCCTCGCCCGTCCGTTCGCGGGCGGGACGCTGCTGCTGGAGAACTCGTACTCCTTCCTGCAGACCGGGCAGTGGTACCTCGACCCGGCCGCCGGGAAGCTGTTCTACAAGGCCGCGCCGGGACAGTCCCCGGCCGGCAAGGACGTGGAGCTGCCGCGCCTGACGTCGTTGGTCCAGGTGAGCGGAACCTACGACCGCCCGGTCCGCAACCTCGCCTTCCGCGGGCTCGGTTTCGAGCACACGACCTGGCTCCAGCCCGGCACGTCGATCGGCTACGCCGACCAGCAGAGCGGGACGTTCCTCGCCTCGGCCTTCCCCCAGCCCGCCGACTTCCTGACCTCGTGCCAGATCGGCTGCCCCCTGTTCGAAGCGGCGCGCAACAGCTGGCACCAGGTCCCGGCCGCCGTCCAGGTCTCGGCGGCGGACACCATTTCGTTCGAGGGCAACACGTTCGCCCACCTGGGCCAGGTCGCCCTCGGCATCGGCAACGATGCCAACGCCCACGCCGCCGGCGTCGGCCTCGGCGCGTCCGGCATCACCGTGCACGGGAACACCTTCACCGACGACGCCGGTTCCGGCATCGTGGCCGGCGGGGTGCAGCCCGACGCGCACCACCCGGGCAACCCGGCGATGACGAACAAGGACATCACCATCACCGGCAACCTCGTCACGAACGTGGCGCGGGACTACAAGGACATGGCCGGGATCCTGAGCACCTACGTCACCCACGCCGTGATCGAGCACAACGAAGTGTCCGACCTCGCCTACGACGGCATCGACGTCGGCTGGGGCTGGGGCGCCAACGACCCGGGCGGCAGCCAGGACTACCGCAACCGCGGCCTGTACGCCTACCAGCCCGTGTACACCACGCCGACCACGCTGAAGGACACCGTGGTCCGCTACAACCTCGTGCACGGGACCAAGAAGGTCTTCCACGACGGGGGCAGCATCTACAACCTCTCCGCGAACCCGGGTGCGGTCATCGACCGGAACTACATCTACGACAACCACAACACCGTGGGCCTGTACCTGGACGAAGGGTCGCGGTACGTGAGCCTGGCGGACAACGTGATCCAGGACGCCGGAGTCTGGGCCTTCACCAACGCGGGAAACACCAACAACACCAACGACAACACCTTCACCGGCAACTGGTACGACACCGGCGCCACCCAGGTCGCGACCGGCCCACCGCACAACAACGTCCTCGACGGGAACGTCAAGGTCGCCGACGGGAGCTGGCCGCCGGGCGCGCAGGACGTGATGCGCGACGCGGGCATCAGGCCCGGACAGCGGGGTGGTCCCTCGTCGTGATGACGGGCGCCTGAGTGGCGCTTTGCCGACCCGCGGCGGCTCCGGGAACGCGTGCCCGCGTCCCGGAGCCGCCGCCTTCCGACGAAGCTCGCTGTCCCTCCTGCGAGCCACCCGCGATGTCCCCGAACCGGGGACCCGCGACCTCGTTCCCGAGCCCTGGCCTGGATCGTCCGGCGCGGCACCCATCGCCTCGATGAAGGAACGTGATCATGTCGACCTCGGGCTGGACCGCTGCCGACCTCCCCGACCAGCGAGGTCGCACCGCGGTCGTCACCGGCGCGAATTCCGGGGTCGGTTTCGAGACCGCGCGCATGCTCGCCGAGAAGGGTGCGCAGGTGGTTCTGGCGTGCCGGAGCCTCGACCGAGGGGCCGCGGCGTGTGACGCGATCCGTTCGTCCGCACCGGATGCGGACCTCCGCGCTGTTCGGCTGGACCTCGCGGACGCGGCGTCCATTCGTGAGGCGGCGGCGGTGGTCACGAGATGGGGCGGTTGAACCTCGACGACCTGGGCTTCGCGAAGAGTCGTTACAGCCATTGGCGCGCCTACACGCAGACGAAGCCGGCCGACCTCGTGTTCACGTTCGAACTCCAGCGGCGACTGGCGGCAGCCGGGGAACCGGCGATCTCGGTGGCCGCCCGTGCGGTGGCTGCTGTCCCCGCTCGTCAACACTGCCGCGGCCGGCGCGCTGCCCACGCTGCGGGCAGCGGCCGATCCGGACGTGCGCGGTGGCGACCTCTACGGTCCCGGCGGGTGGCACGGCGTCAAGGCCCGGCCGGAACGGGTCGAGGCGGCAGCCGTCGCCCGCGACGAGGCCGCGGGCGCGACGCTGTGGGAGAGGTGCGAGCAGCTCACCGGTGTGCGCTACCCGCAGGCCTGACCGAGTCCCGCGCCGGGAGCTGCGGCTGCGACGCTCCAGTGTTAATATCTTAACACAGCGCCGTAAGATATCAAGGAGGCGACATGGAGCGACTCCCGGCGCTCGCTTTGACCGAGCGAGCGCGAGAATGGCCCGTCATACCGATGGCCGGGGTGCCCGTGCTGCCCATGCCGGACCACGTGCTGGAGGCGGTTCACGAGGCCGCGGCCCGGCTGCTCCCGCGCCAGTCGCGGGGGTGGCCGGAGCTGCGCCGGGTCGTGGCGGAGCACCTCGGCCGGGAGTTCGCCCTGGACGTCGACCCGGACCGTGAGCTGCTGGTGACCCACGGCGCGCAGCACGGGATGAGCGTCGTCCTGCGGGCGCTGCTCTCGCCGGGCGACGAGGTCGTCGTCCCGGCGCCGACCTACTTCTTCGACGGCATGGTGCGCATGACCGGCGCCCGTCCGGTGTACGTCCCGGGGCGGCCGGAGCGCGGCTGGGCCGCGGATCTCGACGCCGTCCGGGCGGCCGTCACCCCGGCGACCCGGGCGATCCTGCTGTGCAACCCCGTCAACCCGACCGGCCACACGCCGAGCCGGGAAGAGCTCTCGGAAATTCTGACGCTGGCCGCCGAGCGCGGGCTGCTGGTGCTGTCCGACGAGTCCTACGCCCGTTACGTCCACAGCGGACCCAGCTATACACCTCAGCAGTCCCTGCGGGACGTCTGGCCCGAGCTGGTGACGGTGACCAGCCTGAGCAAGAACTACGCGTTCAGCCAGTGGCGGGTCGGCTACGTGCACGCGCCGGAGTCGCTGCTGGACCGCGTGCACCGGGCGTTCGAGTGGGACGCGATCAACGTCGGCGACGTACCCCAGGCGGCGGCCTGCGCGGTCATCACCGGCCCGCAGGACTGGCTCGACGTCGTCTACTCGACCTTCCGGCACCGCCGTGACCTGCTCGTCAAGGCGGTCGAGGCGGCGGGTCTGCCCGTCGTGCGCCCCGACGCCGGCATCTTCCTGTTCCCCGACTTCTCCGCCCTCGGCGTGCGGGGCCGGGAGCTCGAGGACACGTTGCTGCGGCACGGGATCACGGGCATCGCCGGGGACGCGTTCCACGGCCCGGCCGGGCACGCCCGCCTGCTGTACGGGGGCGCCGAGGCCGACCTGGTCGAAGTGGGGAACCGGCTCGCCGCGCTGACCGGCTAAGGCATGCCGATCTCGGCGTGCATGATCGAGCGGCTCGCGGCCAGCGCGCCGACGATCTCGCGCCGCGCGGACGCGGTCCGCTGCCGCATCGCCTCCCGGGCGGCGTCCGGGGCGCGGGCGGCGATCGCGTCCACGATGGCCTGGCGTTCGCGGATCCGGGTCGGCGGCATGGACGGGTCCAGCCGGATGCTCAGCCGGATGATGCGCTCGATCTCGTCCAGCACGCCGACCGACGCCGCGGCGAGGCGGTGGTTCCCGCCGCCGTTGGCGATGAGGGACTCGAACTCGTAGTTGGCCCGGAACCGCTCCTCGAAGTGCGGCCCGCCGAGCTGGTCCTCATCGGTGTCGACGGCCAGTTCCGCCAGCCGCCGGGTGTCCGCTTCGGACAGTCCGCGCTCGGCGCACAGCGCCGCCGCCTGGGACTGCAGCAAGGAACGCATGTCGCACAGGTCGGTCGCGTCGCCGAGGGTCACCGTCGAAACCACGTACCCGGCCCGGGGCAGGGGGCGGACCAGGCCGTCGCGGTGCAGGCGGGCGAGCGCCTCGCGGACGGGCGTCTTGCTCAGCTCGTAGGCCTTCGCGACCTCCTGCTCGGTGAAGCTCGCGCCGGGCGGCCGGACCAGCTCGATGATCTCCCGCTTGAGCCGCCGGTAGGCGTTCTCCATCAGGCTGCCCGAGGGTGGCCGCTCGCGGATCAGGTCGGGCTCGTAACGCAACGGTCGCTCCTTCGGCGCAGGCGGTTGCCGCAACGGTACGCCAGCCTGGTCGTACTCAACAAGGTGAGTAAATATCTCAAGTACGTCTTGCTAATATCTCAACGGGTTCTTACGCTGCCTCCCAGACACCGGACAGGCGAAGGAGACCCGCTGTGCTTCCCAGTTCCGAGCACCGCCCCGGCTGGCGCGTCGGCGCCGACATCGGGGGCACGTTCACCGACGTGATCGCCCTCGGTCCCGCCGGCGAAGTCGTGCCGATGAAGGTCCTCTCGACCCCGCCCGACTACGGGACGGGCGTCGTCACCGCCACGACCGCCGTGCTCGACGCCGCCGCGGTCCCGCCGGCCGCCGTGACCGCGATGCTGCACGGCACGACCGTGGCGACCAACGCGATCCTCGAGATGGCCGGCGCCCGCACCGCGGTGGTCACCACCCAGGGCTTCCGCGACGTGCTGGAGCTGGGCCGGCTGCGGCGGCCGGTGCTGTACGACCTGTCCTGGACCAAGCCGGTGCCGCTCGCCCCGCGCCGGCACCGCCACGAGCTGGCGCAGCGCATCACCGCCGACGGCCGGCTGGCCCCGGCCACCGTCGAAGACGATGTCCGCGCGCTGGCGGCCCGGCTTCGGGCCGACGGCATCGAGGCGGTCGCGGTCTGCCTGCTCAACTCCTACGTCCGCCCGGACGAGGAACGGCGCGTCGCCGACCTGCTGCGGGCGGAACTGCCCGGGGTGTACGTCACCGCGTCGGTGGACATTTCCCCGCAGCCGCAGGAGTTCGAGCGCACGAGCACCGCGACCGTCAACGCCTACGTCGGCCCCGCGGTCCACGGCTACCTGACGCACCTCGAAGCCGGGCTGCGGACCGTGGGGGTGGACGCGCCGCTGCTCGTCATGCAGTCGAGCGGCGGCCTGCTCGACGCCGGATCCGTGGCGAGCCGGCCGGTGCAGATCATCGAGTCCGGCCCGGCCGCCGGGGTCACCGCGGTTCGGCGGCTCGCCCGCCTGCTGGACCTGCCGTCAGTGGTCGCGTTCGACATGGGCGGCACCACCGCCAAGGCGTCGCTGATCGAGCACGGCGAGCCGTTCGTGTCGGCCGACTACGAGGTCGGCGGCGGCATGAACGTCGCCCGCGGACTGGGCTCCGGCGCCGGCTACCCCGTGCGGACGCCGTCGATCGACATCGCCGAGGTCGGGTCCGGGGGCGGCAGCGTCATCACCGTCGACGAGGCCGGCGCCCTGCACGTCGGGCCGGCCAGCGCCGGGTCCCGCCCCGGCCCCGCGTGCTACGGCCAGGGCGGGGAGCTGCCGACCCTGACCGACGCCAACGTGACCCTGGGCTACCTGAGTCCCGACGCGCTGGCCGGCGGGCGGGTGGCGATCCACGCCGACCTGGCCGCGAAGGCCCTGTCCCCGGTGGCCGAGCGGCTCGGCCGCGACGTCCCTGCCACCGCGCGCGGCGCCTACGAAGTCGCGGTGTCGAGCATGACGACCGCCGTCAAGGCCGTCACCAGCGAACGCGGCCGCGATCCCCGCGAGGCGACCATGGTGGCCTTCGGCGGCGCCGGCCCGCTCTACGCCGCCGCGCTGGCCAGGGAGCTAGGCATCTCGACGGTGCTGGTGCCCGCCCACCCCGGCCTGTTCAGCAGCCTCGGCCTCCTCGTCGCCGACACCGAGCTCAACGAAGTCGCCCCGTGCCGGCCGGATCCGGCCGCCGAGTTCGAGCGGCTGACCGGCAGGGTCATCGCCGAGCTGGGGGAGCACGCCGTCGTCGAGCGGATGCTGGACATGCGCTACCGCGGCCAGCGCTTCGAGCTGCGGATCCGGCTGGACGAAGGGCCGCTGACCGACGAGCTGCTGGCGACGGCGCGGGCGCGGTTCCACGAAGAGCACGAACGCACCTACGGCCGCGCCGGCGACGACAGCCTCGTCGAGGTCGTCAACCTGCGGGTCCGCGGCACGCTGCCCAGCTCGGTCTCCCTCGAAGACGTGCTGCGGCTGCCGCCGGCTCCCGGCAAGGCTCGAGCCATGCGTGAGTGCCGCTTCGCCGAAACCGTGGCCACACCGGTCATCGCCCGTTCGGACGTCGGGGCCGGGCCCATCGACGGACCGCTGGTCGTCGAGGACATGGACGCCACCACCCTCGTGCCGCCGGGCGCCCGGGTGCACCGCGACCGGTTCCACACCCTCGTCATCACCTGGAGCGCCGAATGATCCGCGACGCCGTCACCTTCGAGGTCTTCCGCAACGCCGTCACCGGCGTCGCCGACGAGATGGCGATCACCATCCTGCGCACCGCGCACTCGCAGATCGTCGCGTCCAGCATGGACTTCTCCGCCGCGCTGTGCGACGCCCGCGGCCGGGTCATCGCGCAGGCCAACACCTGTCCCGTGCATCTCGGGTCCATTCCGGACGCGATGGCGGCGATGCTCGCCGAGTTCGGCGACGGGCTCCGCGCCGGCGACGTCTACGTGCTCAACGATCCGTCGCTCGGTGGCATGCACCTGCCGGACATCTTCGCGGTCGCCCCGGTGTTCGCCGGAGCGGAGCTGCTGGGCTTCGCCGTCACCGTGGTCAACCACGCGGACGTCGGCGGCTGGGTCGCGGGCTCGATGGCCGTCCAGTCGACGAGCATCTTCGCCGAGGGCGTGCAGATCCCGCCGTCCCGCCTGGTCGACGCGGGAAATCTCAACGAGACCTTCCTGAACCTGGTGCTGCGCAACGTCCGCGAGCCGGAACTGCTGCGCGGCGACCTCGAGTCCCAGCTCGCCGCGTGCCACGCCGGTGGTGAAGGCCTGCGCGCGCTCGCGGCGCGCTACGGCGTCGGCGGCTTGGCGGAACTCGAGGACGAGCTGCTCGACTACTCGGAAACGCTGCTGCGGGCCGCGCTCGCCGACGCCGTCCCCGGCACCTACGAGTTCACCGACCACATCGACGACGACGGCCTCGGTTCGGGCCCGATCCCGTTCCAGGTGAAGGTGACGTTGTCCGGCACCGGGATCGCGCTCGACTTCACCGGATCGTCGCCGCAGGTGGCCTCCGCGCTCAACGCCACCACCTCGTTCACCCGATCCGCGTCCTACGCGGCCGTCCAGGGGGCGCTCGCCCGCGACATCCCGGCCAACAGCGGCTTCTACCGGCCGTTCACCTTCACCATCCCGGAGGCGTCGATCCTCGACGGCCGTCGTCCCGCCGCCCGCGGCGCGCGCGGTCTCGTCGCCTATCGGATCATCGACGCCGTGCTCGGCGCGCTCGCCCCGGTGTTCCCCACCCGCGTCCCCGCGGCGGGTGACGGCGGCCCCGACTCGGTTGCGATCGGCGTCACCGGCGCCGACGGCGGTTCGGTCGTGCTCTGGGACATCCTGTGCGGCGCGTGGGGAGCGCGGCCCGACCGCGACGGCGTCGACGGCATCAGCCCGCTCGGCGCGAACCTCGCCAACACCCCGGTCGAAGAGCTGGAACAGTCGGGGCACGTCCGCGTCGACGGCTACGGCTACCTCCCCGACACCGGCGGTGCCGGCCGGTTCCGCGGCGGCCTGAGCACGTTCCGGGACATCACGATCCTCGCCGCCGAAGCGAGCGTGCAGATCCGCTCCGACCGGCGCAAGTTCCTCCCGTACGGGCTCGACGGGGGAGCGCCGGGCACCCCGTCGCTCAACGTGCTCGATCTCGGCGGCCCCGGCGAACGCGTCCTCGAGTCCAAGCCCCACCTGGTGCTGACCGCCGGCCGCCGGCACCGGCACGTCACCGCCGGCGGCGGCGGCCACGGCGACCCGTACACCCGCGACCCCGAGCGGGTTCTCGACGACGTCCGCGAAGGCAAGGTGACCCGCGAGGGCGCGGCCCGCGACTACGGCGTCGTCATCACCGCCGGCACGACGATCGATCCCAGCGCCACGCGCGCCCTGCGCGGGACGGCCCGTCCGGAAGGGACACAGTCATGAAATCCGCCCCGCGCACCACCACGGACACCGTGGACCGCCGGACCTGGCGCAAGGTCGGCACCCGGATCATCCCGCTGATCGGCGTCGCCTACGTGATGAGCTACGTCGACCGCGCCAACCTCGGCTACATCGCCGCGCCGATGTCGCGCGACCTCCACCTCGACAGCGGGCAGGTCGGCCTGGCCGCCGGCCTGTTCTTCATCGGCTACATCATCGTCGAGGTGCCGAGCAACCTCGCGCTGCGGCGGTTCGGGGCCCGCAAGTGGATCACCCGGATCATGCTCACCTGGGGTGTGGTCACCGGCTTGACGGCGACCGTCGACTCCGCCGGTGCGCTCTACCTCGCCCGGCTCGCGCTCGGGTTCGCCGAGGCCGGTCTGGCCGCCGGGATCCTGCTGTACCTGACCTACTGGTTCCCGCGCCGCCAGCGCTCCTGGGCGCTGACCGGGTTCTTCCTGATGATCCCGCTCTCCTCGATCGTCGGCTCACCGTTGGCCGCCGCTTTGCTGGCGTGGGGCCAGAACCTGTTCGGGATCGCGGGCTGGCGTTCGCTGTTCCTCGTCGAAGGCGCGCTGACGATCATCATCGGCGTCCTGATCTTCGTGTTCCTGCCCGACCGGCCGTCCGACGCGCGCTGGCTCGACGACGACGAAAAGGTCAAGCTGGAGCAAACGCTTGCGGCGGAAGCCGAGGAGCAACGCGGGCACGGCGCGCTGACCGGCTTGCGCCAGGCCCTGACCAGCGGCCGGGTGTGGGCGCTCGCGGTCGCCTTCTTCGCGATCGTGTTCGGCCTCTACCCGCTCGCGTTCTTCCTGCCCACCATGATCAGCGCGATCACCCACAGCGTCGGCGACGTCAGCAGTGTGCTGCTGTCCGGGATCCCGTACGTCGTCGCGGCGCTCGCAATGCTCGTCTGGGCGCGCTTCGCCGGGCGCCGGTCCGCGGTCTTCGCCACCGGCGTCCCGATGGCCGTCGGCGCCGCCGGGCTCCTGCTGGCCACCTTCGCCGGCAACGGGCCGCTGTTCATCGTCGCGGTCTGCCTGAGCGTGGCCGGGATCTACACCGCGATGCCGCAGTTCTGGCGGATCCCGGCGATCGGGCTGACCGGGACGGCGGCGGCGTCCGGCATCGCCCTGATCAACTCGGTCAGCAACCTCAGCGGGTTCGTCGGCCCGTACTTCACCGGCGCGATCAAGACCGCCACCGGCAGCTTCACCTACGCGCTGCTGGCGATCGCGGTGATCATGGTGGCCGGGCTCCTCGTCCTGGCCACGGCCGGCCGCCGCATGGAGCGGCTCGATGGGAAGCTGACCTCATGAGCACCGCACTGATCATCGGCGACCTCCAGCGGGGCATCACCGGCCGGTTCGCGTTCACGCGGCAGGTGCTGCCGCCCCTGACCGAGCTGGTGCCCCGCGTGCGCGCGGGCGGCGGGCTGGTCGTGCACATCCAGACCGCGTTCCGCGTCAACCGCGCGGACCTGCCGCCGGGCAGCGCCCTGTTCGCCGCGTTCTTCGAGGCGGGCGAGATCTTCCACGAGGGCTCGCCCGGCATCGAGCTCGAGCTGCCGGTGCACCCCGAGGACGTGGTCGTGCGCAAGCGCCGGGCGAGCGCCTTCGCCGGCACCGACCTGGACCTCGTCCTCCGGGCCCGTGGCGTGGAATCGGTGACCCTGGCCGGGGTGGCGACGAGCGCGATGGTCGCCGCGACGGCCTACGACGCCGCCGACCGCGGCTACCGCGTGTCCGTCCTCGCTGATTGCTGCGCCGACGAAGATCCCGCCGTGCACGAGTTCTTCATGGAACGGATCTTCCCGAGCCGGGGGTTCGACGTCACGCTCGGCACCGACTGGCGTTCGCACGCGCCCGGAGGTGCCGAGTCGTCTTGATCAGCCCTGCGGCTCGTCCTCGAGCGCGCCGACCTGCTCCGGGTCCTCCGGCGGGGGCATGTGCCGGATGCTGTCGCTGCCCTTGTGGTCGTGGGCGCGGGCGTACCGGGAATCCAGTACCCGGCCCAATTTGTGCGCCGCCCCGGCGTACGCGTCGTCCACGGTGGTCGCGTGGTGGGTGACCGCGACCGGTTGCTTGCCACCGGGCCGCGCCTCGATCACGCACTTCATGTCGTCCGGCTTGCCGCCGCCGTCTTCGCTGAGGTGCACCTCCACCCGGGTCAACCATCCGCCGAACCGGGAGAGGCTGTTCTCCAGGTCGGTGGTCACGTAGGTGGCCAGCTTTTCGCCACCGTGGATGTTGTGGTCGGTGTTGACCTGGATCTGCACGAGCACCCTCCGAAGCGGGACGACGATGATCTCCGTCAGTACCACGGCGGTGGCCGGCTCAAACCCGGTGGCGTGCGAGTGCGAGCTGAGGGCCGGGCGGCGTTCTGACACGATGTCCGGACGCGTTGCCCCATTCGGTCGGCGGAGGGTGGTCTGGGTGCCCGGTCTTGTCGAGCTGGCTTACACCACCGGCGGGGGCGTCGTCGGTGCGGCGCTGACCAACTACTTCACCAAGGTCCAGGAGCGGCGCCAGTTGCGCGCCGAGGTCCACCGCACCCTGGCCGAGGTGCGGGAGATCAGCGGCGGTGTCCGCGGCATCGGGATCGGCGCCGCCCCTCACCCGTCCGGCAACGACCGGCGGCGATCCATCGCCGACGAACTGGGTGTCGCCGCCCTCCTCGACGACGGGACCGACGCTCATCACGCGCTGCGTGAGGCGCTCGCCGACCTGCTGACCGCGGTCCTCGTCGCCGGAATGCCCCGCCGGGTGGCCGACTTCGCCGGCGGTGCCCACGAGCGCCTCCTCGACAGCACGCTGATGCTGACGATCGACCGTCGCCTCGGCGGCGTGCTCGGTGCCGAATCGGGCCGGCTCGTCCGCGCGGCGCAGGAGTACCAGGCGGCCGCCACCGGCCTGCTGCTGGCGATGCTCTGGCACCCCTGGCGGACCCGGCTGCGGTTGCGCCGCCGCATCACCGCACTGCGGACCGAGGTGGAAGCGCTGCATCGGCAGCAGCAGACCGCGGCCGAGGTGCTCACCCGGGCAGAACACGCCGGCACGCTGTACGAGCATCTCGACCCCGACGGCCGGCGCTGGGACGCGTGGGGTCTCAAGAGGCATGGGCCGGCAAGCTAGCCATCCGGTCGCGATCGAATCCGGTGGTCCGGGTCAGGCCCCCGGCCGGTTTCCGGTGGGGATCGTGATGGGCGTGCTCGTCGGGGACGTCACCTTGTTCAGGAACAGCATCGCGATCGCGCGCACGAACTGGTCGAACAGGTAGAACCCCGCCGGTGCGATCGGCAGCAGCCCTTCCCGGAACGCGATGTAGGCGGGCCACCCGGTGCGCACCAGGGCGGCCGCCGCGTAGTCGCGGGGCAAGCCGAGCCAGTCGCCCACCGCGTCGCTGAGCACGTAGCGGACGAACTCGTTGAGGAATCCGCGGGTGACGCCCAGGTCGATCTGCGCGGTCAGGCCGAGCAGGTCCTCGGCCAGCTCCTTGCCCTCGGTCGTCGGGGCCAGGAGCGGGGTGAGCACCTGTGTCGACTGCGCGTCGGCCTCGGCCCACGTCTGGGGGATGAACTCGTCCCGGACGCCGAGCAGGTGGATGGCGACCTGCCAGTGGTGGAGGAAGGCTTCTTCGTCCGCGGCCGACATCGGGACGCGCCATTCGCGCAGCTTGCGGTGCACGAAGGTGCCGAGGCTGTGGAACGTCACGAGGATGTCGCCGTTGCTGATCGGTACCTGTTCGTCGGAAACCGCGCGCCAGTGCGGCGACTGGGGCAGCAGGTGGCGCACCGCGGCGTGCACCAGGCGCGTCTTGTTGGCCGTGACGACGAACTGGCCCGTGGGTTCGAACGCGTTCCGGTCGGCCAGGTCGTAGCCGAAGGTGAACGTCTTGGCCGCGCGGTCCTGCATGTTCGCCCCGCCCGCGGACCAGTAGACCGACTTGGCCTCCCGCGGGATCACCGTGCTCATGATGCCGCTGCCGAGGCCGTACAGCATGAACAGGTAGGTGTCCTTGCGCCGGTTGAAGTCGGCGGCGCGGCGCAGCTTGGCGGCGTCGGCCCAGGAGGGCAGCCGGTTGGCCCGCTGGAGGTAGCCGGCGAGGTCGGCGGGCAGGCCGCCCGGCAGCGGGTCGTTGTTGTCGACCCACGGCCGCAGCGCGGTGTTGACCGCGGGGACCTGGCCCGTGTCGAGGATGCCCGCCATCAGGCGGTCCACCTCGTCGTCCCAGACCCACCACGGGTCGGTGCCCGCGGCGGCACCGCCCGCCGACGCCCAGGCTGGGACGGCGCCCGCCGCGCTCGCCAAGCCCAGCGCCACGCCGAGCGAAAGGACGTTCCTCCGGCTGAGATTACTCATTTACTTACCCAGCTTCCTTGGTAGGCAACCGGCTGGTCAAACCGGGTTCTGGCGGGAACTACCCGCCGTAGATCGCGCGGAACAAGGGGAGATTCTTCATTAACATAGCGAGGTGGGTCGCCGGTCGACAAGGGCTGCCCGAACTGAATCGGTCCGCCGCCCGTCACCCGGTTCACTTCGTGGTTGACTGGCGCGTATGGCCCCGTTCCCGCGCGCCCGCGCCCGGCGGCCGCGGTGACCGCCGAGCCGGCCGCGGCCGTCCGCCCGCGCAACCGCAGGCAGCTCATCGTCGAAGCGGCCGGCCCGGTCTTCAGCGAGCGCGGGTACCACGCGGCGTCCATGGAGGAGATCGCGGCCGGCGTGGGCATCACCGCGGCCGCCCTGTACCGGCACTTCCCGAACAAGTACGCGTTGTTCGCCGAGTGCGCGAACGTCATGGCCGACCGGCTCGTCGCGGCGCTCGGCGAAGTGCCGGAAGACGCGGCCTTGACGGACGTGCTCGCCGCCGTCACCCGGGTCACCGTCGCCCACCGGGCAGCGGGCGGGGTGTACCGGTGGGAGGCCCGGTACCTCGACCACGACGACCGCCGGGTGCTCCGGGGGAAGTTCGCGCACATCGTCGGGCGGGTGGCGGACGTGGTGCGCCGCGAGTACCCGTGGCCCGACGAGCACCTGCGCGCGGTGGCGGCCCTGGGGGCGATCGGGTCCATCACGATGCACCACAACGCGATCGCGCAGCGCCGGGTCGAAACCCTGCTGCGGGCGGCCGCTCTGCGCGTGGTCGCGACCGACACCGCGGCGGCTCTGGCGGACGCGCGCCCCGTCGAGCTGCCGGCTCCGCCGGTGGTGCGCACCCGGCGCTCGGAGATCCTCGCGGCCGCCGTCCCGCTGTTCGAACGGGACGGGTTCGCCGCCGTCACCAACGGCGTGATCGCCGAGGCCGTGGGGCTGGCGCCGTCCGGGCTCTACCGGTACTTCCCGGGCAAGGCCGACATCCTGGCGGCGGCGTGCCTGCAGGCGGCCGGCCTGCTGGCCCAAGCGGTCGAACACAACCTTCGCGGGGTGACCGATCCGCGTGCGGCCCTGTCCGCCTTGACGGCGACCTACGTGGCGTACAGCTTCGAACACAGCGCCCTCAACAGCGTGGCCAACGCCGAAGTCGCCGGCTTGCCGCCCGGCCTGCGCCGTCCCTTGGTGGCCGCGCAGCGCGAGCACATCGCCGTCTGGGAGCAGCACCTGCGGCAGACCCGCCCGGATCTCGACGCGCGCCAGGCGCGGGTGCTGGTGCACGCGGGTTTCGGCGTGGTGGTCGAGGCCGGCCGCCGGCTGCGGTGGCAGGACAGCCCGGACCACCGCGCCGCCGTGGCCGCTCTGTTCGTCAGTGCCCTGGACCGGTGATCCGGGCGCAGGTGGGCGTCAGCCCTCCGCGGATTCCCCAGGCAGGCCGGTGCCACTGCCCGGCAGCGGGAACTTCGCGGCGATGGACGGGGTCAGCGGGACGTCGAGGCTGCCTTCGACCAGCTCGGTGCGCAGGCGGTTGGTGGTCTTCCAGCCGTCCAGGGCACGGTCCGGGTCGGTCGCCGAAACCGCCAGGAGGAGCGCGTCCACGAGCAGCAGCTGAGTCACCAGGCTGCTGGGCAGCACGTTCTCCGTCGACGGCGTGACGAGCACGGTGTCGACGCGGTCCGCGAAATGACTGGCCAGCATTTCGGTGATCAGCACGATCGGGCAGCCGGTCCGGATGGCTTCGCTGATCGCCACGTCGTGTTCGCGCACGTGGCGCAAGGGGGCGACCAGCACCAGCGCCGCACCGGCGTCCAGCTGGCTGAGCTCGTCGGCGAAGTTGTAGCCCGTCAGCCCGGTCGCGCCGGCGCGCCGGCCGACGCGGCGGAGCCCGAGCGCGAGCGAATCGGCCACCGGGTACGCCGATCCGTAGCCGACGACGAGGGTGTGCGAAGCCGCGGCGAGGATGCGGGTGGCGGCGTCGAACGTCTCGGCGGGGACGGACCGGGGGAGTGACCGGGCGAGTTCCGCGGCGTCCAGGCTGATCTTGGCCAGGAGCTGGCTGCTGTCGTCGGACTGGGTCAGGTGGTCGGCGAGGGTCTGTTCCGGATCGCGGACGGGGTTGAGCATGGCGGCGGCCGCGCGACGCAGCTCGCCCAAGCCGGTGAAGCCCAGCTGCTTGACGGTCCGGATGACCGTGGCGTCGCTGACTTCCGCGTGACGCGCGATTTCCTGGGCGGAGAAGACCGACGCTTCCGCCGGGTGGCCGGCGAAGAAGTCCACCACCCGGATCCCGCCCGCGCTGAGCTGCTCCCGGACCTGGGCGATGCGTTTCGTGAGTGTCGGATCCATCTAGTAGCCACTAGACATTCGGGATTTCATGAAGTACACACTACATCACATCGCCTCACGACACACCCTGACGGGCGGAGGGAGCGACATGCACCGGACACGACGGCTGCTCGCTGGAGTGTCGGCCCTGGTACTGACCTTGACCGGCTGCGGGCTCGGTTCGGCGGGCACCGCGGACCCCGCGCTGGTGACCCGGCCCCACGGCCGGTGCGACCCGGCCATGAACGCGGCCCTGTCCGCGCCGATCCGCCAGCGCGGCGCGTTCCAGGTCGCGATGGTGCCGGACACACCCCCCATGGCGTACTACGCCGAGGACGACGCGACGATCGTCGGCTTCGACCGCGACATGAGCCAGGCCATCGCCGACGTGTTCTGCGTCGGTGCGGCCCCGATCCCGACGAACATCGACGCGGTCGTCCCCGGACTCGCCGCCGGGCGCTACGACCTCGTGCTCGCTTCCCTCGGTCCGACCGCGGAGCGGCGGAAGAAGGCCGACTTCGTCACCTACTACAACGGCGGTCAAGGATTCCTCGCCGGTCGCGGCACGACCTTCCCGGTGAACTCCTACGCGGATCTCTGCGGACGCGCGGTCGGGGTGGTGGTCGGTTCGGTCCAGCAGACCCAGTTGGACCAGGCGGCGGACACCTGCGCGGCCGCCGGCCGGCCCGCGTGGCGGCTCAGCCTGTTCCCCAACGGCAGCGCGGCGGTGCTCGCCCTGCGCAGCAGCCGCATCGACGTCCTGTACTTCTCGATTTCCCTGACGCAGTACGTCGCGAGCAAGTCGCCCGATCTGTTCCGGCTGGCCGGCCGGTACAAACGGGCGATCGTGGCGTTGGGACTGAAGCGGGACTCACCGTTGACCGGCGCGGTCCACGAAGCCGTGAAGCGCCTGATGGCCGACGGCACCTACCGCACGATCCTGGACAAGTGGGGTCTCCAGGAGAACCAGCTCGACGGCACGGAGATCCTGAAAGGCAGGTCATGACATGGTTTCCGAGAGTATCGAGTCCGGAGTGGACATCCAGCTGCCGGCGCGGATCGTCGGCCGGCGGAAGTACGGCACGTGGGTCGCCGGCGTGATCGCCGCCGCGCTCGTCGTGCTGGTTCTCGTCTCCGCCTTCACGAACGACAACTTCGCGTGGCCGGCGTTCGGGCACTACCTCTTCAGCCCCTCGATCCTGCTGGGGCTGGGGCACACCGTCGAACTGGCGGTGCTCTCGATGGCGCTGTCGATCGTCATCGGGGTGGTCCTGGCCATGATGCGCCAATCGGCGAACAAGGTGCTGACCACGGCGGCGGGGGCCTACATCTGGATCTTCCGCGCCACCCCGCTGCTGGTGTTGTTGCTGCTGCTGTACAACTTGGCCGCCTTGTACCCGAAGATCTCGCTCGGGGTTCCGTTCGGCCCGGACCTGTTCGCGCTGGACACCAACACCGTCATCACGGTGGCGGGTGCCGCGATCATCGGGCTCACCCTGCACGAGGCGGCGTACTGCGCGGAGATCTTCCGCGCCGGGCTGATCTCGGTGGGCCGCGGTCAACGCGAAGCGGCCGAGGCACTGGGTATGCCGGGCCTGCTGGCCCTGCGCCGCATCGTGCTGCCGCAAGCGATGCGGGCCATCGTCCCGCCGTTGACCAACCAGTTCGTCAACGTCGTGAAGACGACGTCGATCGTCAGCGTCATCGCCATGCCCGAACTGCTCTACAGCGCCCAGATCATCTACGCCCGCACCTACGAGACGATTCCGCTGCTGCTGGTCGTGACGTTCTGGTACCTCGTTCTCACCGCGTTGCTCACCCTCGCCCAGCGCCGTGTCGAACGGTACTTCAACCGCGGCGAAGCGGTGCTGTCCGCGGCCGCGGCGCGAAAACTCTCCCGGACGGCCTTGGAGGCGGGACTGTGACCACATCGACCGGCGTGCCCGCGGTGGAAATCCGCGGCGTGCACAAGCTTTACGGCGCTCTTCACGTCCTGCGCGACGTCGATCTCCTCGTCCGGCCCGGCGAGGTCAGCTGCCTCATCGGCCCGTCCGGCTCCGGCAAGAGCACCCTGCTGCGCTGCATCAACAACCTGGAGAAGATCCAGGCGGGAACGATCCTCGTCGACGGCGGCCTGGTCGGCTACCGGTGGTCCGGCGGCGATCTGCAGGAGACCCCGCCGCGGCAGTCCCGCCGGGCCCGCCGGAACATCGGGATGGTCTTCCAGCAGTTCAACCTGTTCTCCCACCTCACCGTGCTGCAAAACCTGATCGAGGCGCCGGTCCGCGTGCTCGGCGTGCCGCGCGGCGAGGCGGTGCGGCACGCCGAAGAGCTGCTCGCGAAAGTCGGCCTGGCCGAGAAGCACGCGAGCTACCCGGCGCAGCTGTCCGGTGGGCAGCAGCAGCGCGTCGCCATCGCCCGCGCCTTGTGCATGCGGCCGAAGCTGATGCTGTTCGACGAGCCGACGAGCGCGCTGGATCCCGAGCTCGTCGGAGAGGTACTCGACGTCCTGCGCGACCTGGCCCGGGACGACATGACGATGGTCATCGTCACGCACGAAATGGGGTTCGCGCGCCAGGTCGCGGACACGATCGTCTTCATGGACGAAGGCCGGATCGTCGAACGGGGCCCGGCGCAGCAGGTCCTGGACTCCCCGCGCGAGGTCCGCACCCGGCGTTTCCTGGAAAGGGTCAGCTGAAATGACGCGATCGTCCGTGCAGTCCGTCGAGTACGCCGTCGTCGGCGGAGGTGCCGTCGGGGCCGCGACCGCCTGGAACCTCGCCCGGCGCGGTGCCGAAGTCGTGCTCCTGGAGGCGGACGAGCTCGCGTCCGGCGCCTCCGGTGGTCCGGGCCGCCGCGGCGTCCGCGCCGGTGGCCGCGACCTCCGGGAACTGCCGCTGGCGCGACGCGCGCTCGAACTCTGGCCGGAGCTGGACTCGGAACTCGGCGCGCCGACCGGCTACCGCCGCAACGGCTTGCTCAGCGTCTACGACGTCGAGGTCGCCGGGCTTTCCGGCTGGCAGAGCCTGCCGGCCAGGGCGCAAGCGCAGCAGGCGGCCGGAATCCCGTGCGCGGTCGTCGACCGCGAGCGGCTCGACGAGATGCAGCCGGGCCTCGCCGGGGACATCCGGTGCGCGCTCTTCACCCCGGACGACGGGACCGCCGACCACCCGGCGACCACCCGGGCTTTCGCCAAGGCAGCCGGGGAACGAGGTGCCCGCGTCCTCGAACACACGGCGGTGACCGCGTTCGAACCCCGGCCGGACGGTTCGGTCGTCCTGCGCCTGGCCGAGGGGGACGAGCTGCGCGCTACCCGGGGAGTCGTCATCGCGGCCAACCGGGCCACGCCGCGCTTGCTCGCGGACTCGTTCGACGTGCGTCTTCCGCTGTGGGAGAAGGCCACCCAGGTCACGTTCGTGGCGCCGCCGCCGGGGTTCTCGCTCGAGCACCAGATCGGCCACACGCGGCGCTCGCTGTCGGTCAAGCTGACGGACGAGGGCCAGGTGATGCTGTCCGGAGGCCGCCCCGGGGGGTGGGATCCGGAGACCGGCGTGGGGACGCCCGACCCGGAGGTCCTGCGGGCCAGCCTGGCCGACGCGGCCGCGACGATCCCGGCCCTGGCCGGCGCGGAGGTGCTCGCGGTCGACACCAGCCGCGCCGATACCAGCACGATCGACCTGATCCCGGTGATCGACACGGTGCCCGGCCTGGCCACGGTGTTCGTCGGCACCGGGTGGAGCGGCCACGGCTTCGCCCTGACCCCGGCCGTCGGCGAAGCACTGGCGACGTGGGCCCTCGACGGCGAACGCCCGGCGGCGCTCAGGCCCTTCACCTTCGAGCGGCTGGGCGCCGGTTCCCGGAAGTGACGCACCCGGGTGGGTGAGTAGCGACCTCGGCGCGGGTCAGAGCAGCCCGGCGGTGGCGGCGTGCGCGGCGGCCGCCGCTCGCGACGACACCCCGAGCTTGCCGCGGATGTTCGACACGTGGCGGTGCGCCGTGTGGGCGCTGATCCCGAGCCGGCGCGCGATCTCCTGATCGCTGAGCCCTTGCGCGACCAGGCGCAGCACGTCGAGTTCGCGTTCGGAGAGGTCCTGGTGCGCCGAGCCGGCTTGGCGGGCCCGCCGGCCGGCGCCGAGGAACTCCCGCACGGGCCGGACGAGCCCTTCCACGTCCCCGCGCCAGGGCAGGTGGTCGGTTCCGTCGAGCGGGACGAAGGTGGCGCCCGGTATGCGGGCGGCGACGTCCCGGCCCAGGGCGAACGGGATCGCGCGGTCGTCGCGGCGGTGCAGGACGAGGGTCGGGACCTCGATCCTGTCCAGCTGGTCCCGGACGTCGAACGCGTACACCGCCGCGAGCGAGCGCACCGCCTTCTCCGCGGTCAGGCCGGCCCGCTGGAAGCGAACGAACTCGTCGCGCTCCGCCGCCGTCGCGGTCGGCAGGAACAGGTCGGCGAGGACCCGGGAGCCCACGCCCCAATGACGTCCGACGATCGCCAGCAGCGAATCGCGCGCTTCCGCCGTGGCGATCTCGGCGCCGCGGGCGTAGCTGCCGTACAGGACGAGCCGTTCCACGCGCTCCGGGTGGGCCGCCGCGTACGCGATCGCGGCGCAGCCCCCGGACGAGCCGCCGAACAGGCTCACCTTCTCCCCGGCCGCGTCGACGACGGCGCTCAACGCGGCCAGTTCGTCGGCCGGCGAAGTGACCAGGGGACCGGCGGGGTCGGACATGCCGGCGCCGGGCCGGTCGTAGCGGACGAGCGTGAACCGGTCGCCGAGCAGCCCGGCGAACCGGCGGAACAACGGGGTCTGCCAATCCAGCTCGAGGTGCCCGCACCACCAGCCGCCGACGACGAGGGGCGGCCCCGCGCCGACGGTGGCCCAGGCGACCGTGCGATCGCCCGCGGCGGTGAAGCGCACGACTTGGTCTTGCCCCGGCATTCCCCGAGCCTAGGCCGTGTCGCGGATCCGCGTGGCCGGTTCCGGCCACCATCCGGAATGGCACGGGCGGGTGATGCGGCGGGCGGTCGACGGCTGGTGTCCTGCGTCCCATCGGCGGTGCGAAGGAGGAACGATGGCCGGAGGGGACAGCGTGGGGGTACGGGACGGGTTCGGGGACCGGTTCGGGGCGGCACTGTACGAGCCGTTCCTGCGCCGGGGGGAGCGGCTGGGCCAGGCCGGCCGGCGCGCGGAGCTGCTGCGGCGCGCGCACGGACGGGTGGTCGAAATCGGGGCGGGGACCGGGCTCAACGTCCGGCACTACCCCGAGTCGGCGGAGGTGGTGCTGACCGAGCCCGTCCCGGCGATGTACCGGCGGCTCGTGAAGCGCGTGGGGAGCCGCGCCGGTATGCGGCCGGTGCAAGCCCCGGCCGACGCACTGCCGATGGCGGACGCCAGCGTCGACACGATCGTGTCGACGCTGGTCCTCTGCACGGTGCCCGACGTCGACCGCGTGCTGGCCGAGCTGGTGCGGGTGCTGCGGCCCGGCGGGCGGCTGCTGTTCTGCGAACACGTGCGCGCCGAGGACCCGAAGGTGGCGCGCAGGCAGAAGCGGCTGGCGGGGCCGTGGGCGGCGTTCGCGCAGGGCTGCCGGTGCGACCGCGACACCGTCGCGCTGGTCAAGCAGCGGTTCGACATCGAGGAGATGACCACGGCGCGGTGGCGCGGGATGCCTTCGGTGGTCCACCCGCTGATCATCGGATCGGCGACGCCCACCCGGTGAGGAACCGCGGCGTCGAGAAAGTTCCGGGAGGGTTGTCGGATCGGGGTGGCGGTGTTCGTAGCCGGGGTGAGGCCGCCAGCGAGAAGGCCAAGCCGGGTGCCGAGCCGACCGCCGCCACACCCCGTTTCGACACCGCAGGAGATGATGTCCCGATGCAATACCTGGTTTCCGTGATCGACGACAAGAGCAATCCCGGCAGCACCGACCGGCAGCCCGCCATCAGCGCGTTCAACGATCGCCTGATCGCCGAGGGCCACTGGGTCTTCGCGGGCGGACTCGCGGACACCGACGCGGCCACGGTCATCGACAACCGGGGCGAGCAGGCGGTGTTCACCGACGGTCCGTTCGTGGAGTCGAAGGAGTACCTCGCCGGCGTCTGGGTGTGGGAGGCCCCCGATCTGGACGTGGCGCTCAAGCTCGCCGCCGAGGCGTCGAAGGTCTGCGATCGGAAGATCGAGGTGCGGCCGTTCCGGTGACCGACGTCGAGGGGGCGATCACCCGGGTGCACCACGAGGAGTGGGCGCGGGTGGTCGCCGCACTGACCAGGCGCTTCGGTGACCTCGACATCGCCGAGGAGGCCGCGGCCGCGGCGTTCGCGGTCGCCGTCGAACGGTGGCGGGCCGCCGGCGTACCGCCCAACCCCGGCGCCTGGCTGACCACCACCGCCGCCAACAAGGCCATCGACCGGATCCGGCGCGAGAACAAGCGCGACGACAAGCAGAAGGAGGCTCGGATGGTCTACGACGACGAACCGCCCGAGCCTCTCGGCGCCATCGACGACGACCGGCTCCGGCTGATCTTCACCTGCTGCCACCCGGCGCTGGCGATGGAGGCCCGCTTGGCGCTGACGCTGCGGATGGTCGGCGGGCTGACCATGCCCGAGATCGCCCGCGCCTTCCTGGTGGCCGAGAGCACCATGGGGCAGCGGATCACCCGGGCGAAGGCCAAGATCAAGGCGGCCCGCATCCCCTATCGGATGCCGTCCGCCGAGGACCTCCCGACCCGGGTCTCCGGTGTGCTCGCCGTCCTCTTCCTCGTCTTCAACGAGGGCTACCTGGCCACCGGCCCCGACACCGATCCGGTGCGAAAGGACCTGACCGCCGAGGCGATCCGGCTCACGCGCCTGATCCGTGCCCTCCTGCCGGACGACGGCGAGGCGGCCGGGCTGCTGGCGCTGATGCTCCTCATCGAGGCTCGCGGTCCCGCCCGGGTCGCGGCCGGCGGCGAACTGGTCGGTCTCGCCGAGCAGGACCGCGGCGTCTGGGACACGGCGATGATCGCCGAGGGGCACCGGCTGGTGCGCGAGCGCCTCGCCGCGGCCGCCGCCGGGGTGGCTCCGGGGCGCTACCAGATCCTCGCGGCGATCAACGCCGTGCACACCTCCGCCCGCGACATCCGCGACACCGACTGGTCGCAGGTCGTGGCCCTCTACGACCAGCTCGTCCGCCTCGACCCCTCGCCGATCGTCGCCCTCAACCGGGCCATCGCGGTCGCCGAGCTCGACGGCCCGGAGGTGGCGCTGGCGGCCGTCGACCGGCTCGAGGACAAGCTGGCCGGCTATCACGCGTACCACGTGACCCGCGCCGACCTGCTGCGCCGGCTGGGCCGCAGCCAGGATTCGCGCGCGGCGTACGACAAGGCCATCGAGCTGGCGGGCAACACCGCCGAGACCGCCTACCTGACCCGCCGCCGCGACCAGCTGGGGTAGCCGGGACCCGCCGCGCCCGACGTTCCGAAAACTCGGTCTTCTTCCAGGCCGCGGCCTCCGGGCCGGCCCACGCGATGGAGGTCACGCTCATCGTCGTCCTGGCCGTCACCGCTCTCAGTCTCCCGGTCGTCGCCCTGATGCCCCGCACCGCACGGTCGGGACCCGGCCAGTGAGCGACCGACCTGGCGGCCTGACGACAACACCGATCCGGTGCTGTCGTTCGGCCGGCAAGGCGTGTTCAGGACGTGCGGAGAACGTCGGCGACCCAGTCGGCGATGTAGACGCTGGTGTGGGAGAGGTGGTCGAGCCCGATGTGCTCGGCCCCGCCTTCGGCCGCGGTGAAGATCCGCAGCCGCCGGTCCGGGCTCGCCGTCGCCTGGTCGTACGAGCGGTGCGCGTACTCGAGGGGGATCTGCCGGTCGTTCTCGCCGTGGCAGATGAGGAACGGCACGGTGATCCGCTCGACGACGCCGTCGAGGTTCACGTCGGCAGCGAACTCGATGAACTCGTCGAGGTTCTCGTGCCCCCACACCCACCGGACGTGCTCCCAGTAGTGCGGCACCGGGCGTTCGCCCTCACGCTGGAGCCGGCGGCGCTGCACGGCACCCCAGTCGTGGTTCGCGCCCCACGCCACGACCAGCGCGAGCCGCTTCTCGAACGCCGCCGCGCGCGGGGCGAAGTAGCCCCCCAACGACCAGCCGACCAAGCCGATGCGGGCCGGGTCGACGTCGTCGCGGGTTTCGAGGTAGTCGACGCACGCCGTCGCCCACGCCTCGGTGTCGATGCGCGCGGTGAGGCCCTGCAGGCGCAGTGCCTCGCCCGAACCGGGGCAGTCGACCATCAGGCACGAGATCCCGCGCGCGGCCAGCTCCGCCCAGTGCCGGGAGGAATACATGTGCTCCTTGGTCGAGTCGAGCCCGTTCCACATGATCATCACCGGCGCCCGGCTCCCGGCACTGCTGAAGTAGGCGGGCAAAGAAGTGCCTTCGTAAGGGACTTCGACGCGAGCGACCGTCTCGAAGGCCTTCTCCTGCAGCTCGAGGACGCGGCGGTAGGTGTCGAGCCGGCCGGGGGCGGACGCGCTCTGCATGCGCTCGGCCTGGCAGAGGTAGTTGGTGGCGCGGCCGTAAAGCTGCTTCGCCGTCCGTGTGTGCCCGGCTTTCTCCGCCTCCTCGGCCTGGGCGACGAGCTGGTCGGTCAGCGCGGTCCAGGCGCGCAGGAAGTCTTCTGTGCCGGCGTCTTCGCCGCGCTGGGCGGCCTCCTTGATGGGGCGGCAGGCGCGGTCGACCTCGTCGATGAGGCCGCCGCTGTTGAGCGTCGCGACGACGCCCAGGTTCCAGACGTAGTTGCCGGGGAAGTACTCGAACACGGACTGTCCTTTCAGGAGAGTGCGTCGGCGAGGGATTTGACGCCGCCGTGAGCGGTCAGTCCTCCGTCGACGGGGATTTCGGCGCCGGTGATGAACGACGCGTCGTCGCTGAGCAGGAACACCACCAGCGGGGCGACCTCGGCCACGGTGCCGGTGCGGCCCAGCGGCGTTTCGGTGATGTTCGCGGCGCGGAACGCGGGGGCGGCGGAGGCGGTCATCGGGGTCTCGATGTAGCCGGGGTGCACGGTGTTGACGCGGATGCCGCGCGGCCCCAGCTCGGTGCACGCCGTCTTCGCCAGCCCGCGCAGCGCCCACTTGCTCGCCGTGTAGGCCGCCGGGTAGTGGCCGGTCAGCGCGGCCACGGACCCGACGACGACGATGGAGCCGCCGGCGGGCATACGCGGCAGCACGGCTTGGATCGCCCGCAGCGTCCCGCCGACGTTGACGTCGTGGACACGAGCCAGGTCTTCCGGCGCCACCTCGGACAGCCGGGCCCGCCAGGTGATGCCCGCGTTGGCGACGAGCCCGTCGATCCGCTCCCGGTTCCGCACCAGCGCCGCCCAGCCGGCGGGATCGGTGACGTCGAGCCGGACGTACTCGACGCCCGGCAGCTCCTCGGCCGGCTCCTCGCTCAGGTCGACGCCGATGACCTCCGCGCCCTCGGCCGCCAGCAGACGAGCTTCCGCGGCACCCTGGCCTCGGCCGGCGCCGGTGACCACCACGACCTTTCCCGCGACCCGGCCGGTCATCTCGCCCGCTTCCGGGGACGGGGACGGGCCGGCGCGACGGGCGGCAGCTCCACACCGGCGACGACGGTGTTGCGGATCGTGCCCAGCCCGTCGACGGTCATCTCGACGACGTCTCCGGGAGCGAGCGGCGGAATGTCCCGGCCGCGTCCCCACAGCTCGGCGAGGCAGCCGCCGTTGCCGCAGGTGCCCGAACCGAGCACGTCGCCGATGCGGACCCACGTGCCGCGCGAGGCGTAGGAGACGAGGTCTTCGAACGGCCAGCCCATGTTGGACAACAGGTCGCGGCCGACTTCGCGGCCGTTGACCGACACCCGCATCTCCAGCGCCAGAAACCCGTCACCGTCGCGAAAGGACTCCAGCTCGTCGGCGGTGACCAGCCACGGCCCCAGCGTCGTCGCCGAGTCCTTGCCCTTGGCGGGTCCGAGGTTGACCTTCATCTCGCGACGCTGGAGATCCCGCGCGGACCAGTCGTTGAGGATCGTGTACCCGAAGATCGCGTCACGCGCCTCGGCCGGGGTGAGCGACGCGCCGTCGTGGCCGATCACCGCGGCCACTTCCAGTTCGAAGTCGAACGCCTGCGAGCCCGGCGGGACCGGAACGTCGTCGTGGGCGCCGACGAGCGCGTACGGATTGGTGAAGTAGAACGTCGGAGCCTCGTACCACTCCGGAACCACGCCGCCCGCGATTCCTTCGACGTGCTCCTCGAACGTCACGAAATCCCGGACGGTCGGCGGGTTCAGCGGCGGCAGCAGCCGGACGGCCTCCAGCGGCACCGCGGGCGAGCGCAGCGCGTAGGTGCCCAATGCCAGCGCGGTGGGCAGCCCCTTGCGGATGAGCCCGAGGACAGTCGCGCCGTCGGGCAGGGGGTGCAGGCCGTCGTCGGTGACGACGCCGGCCCGGGTGGCTCCGTCGTGGAGGTAGGTGGCGAACCGCATGGCTCAGACCGGCGGGGCGAGGAAGAGACCCCGGTCGGGGTCGTTGAAGGACTTGCGGGCGACGAACTCGTCCATCGCGTTGGCCGTGCCCCACTGGTCGCTCACCGCGGGGTCGCTGAAGTCGTACAGGTGCGGGTGCCAGGCGTCCTCGTCGACCAGCTCCAGCTCGGTCGTGTACTCGACGGTGTTGCCGTGCGGGTCGAGGAAGTAGGAGAACGTGTTGTTGCCGGCCAGGTGCCGGCCCGGGCCCCAGATCTTCTCGACGCCCGCGCGCAGCAGCTTCCCGGTGCCGCGCATGTATTCGTCGATCCCGCGCAGTTCGAACGACGCGTGGTGCAGCGACGGGTGCGGGCCGCGCGCGATGGCGAGACTGTGGTGCCAGGCGTTGATCCGCAGGAACCACATCATCTCGCCCATCCGCGGGTGCATCAGGATGTCCGAGAGCCGGAACCCGAGGTGCGTCTCGTAGAAGGCGCGGGTCTCCTCCGGGTTCGCGGAGTTGAGGACGACGTGGGACAGCCGCACCGGGACGGGCTCGCCTTCCTCGATCTTGCGGTGGTGCCGCACGGCGACGTCGGCGCTGATCTCGACGGTCCGTCCTTCGTTGTCGAAGAACCGGAAGCCGTAGCCACCGCCGGGCGTCTTCAGCTCCGCAGGCTCGGAGACGAGGGTGACGCCCGCGACGCCGAGGCGTTCGGCGAGAGTGTCCACATCGGACTGTGCCGCGACCCCGAAGGCGATGAGGTCGATCCGCTTGTCGGCCGCCTCGCGGAGCCGGACGACGTACTGCTCCGGCGAGCCTTCGGCGGCGAGGAAGGCGATCCCGGTGTCGGTGTGCTCGGTGGACAGGCCCCAGGCGTTGGTGAAGAAGTCCTGCTGCCGGGCCAGGTCGGGTACGGCGAGGTCGATGTGCCGCAGGTGGGTGATCATGGGTTCCTCTCAGGCGGGCGGGGTGACCAGGGTGGCGATCTCGCGCATCAGGCCGGGGACGTCGCCGCGTTCGCCGTCGAGCAGCCACTGGCCGAGCTGGTTCGAGGCGTCGACGACGGCCTTGGCGCGGGCGTAGCGCCGCTCGGTGAACGCGGTCCAGAGGTCGTCGTCGAGAGCGTCGGCCGCAAGAAGCAGTTCGCCCAGCACCGCCGCGTCTTCGAGGGCCTGCGCGCCGCCCTGGGCCAGGGTCGGCGGGCACGCGTGCGCGGCGTCGCCGATGAGCACGACGCGGCCGCGGTGCCACGGCGGCGGGAGCACGTGCGTTTCGAACCACGTGTAGTTCACGCGGGCGGGGTCGACCAGCGCCTCGCGGATCTCGTCCCACGGGCCGTGGTAGGCCGACGCGAGTTTCCGCATCGTCGCGAGCCGTTCGTCGGGTGTCAGGAAGCCGCGGTTCTGCGCCGCTTCGACCACGTAGGCGTAGAGCGAGTCTTCGCCGGTCGGGCAGTAGCCGGCGATGTAGGACGGGCCGCCGTAGTAGAGGTCGGTCCGCGTGACCGCCGCCGGACGCGGGCCGAACGCGCGCCAGATCCCCATCCCCGTCGCGCGGGTGCCCGCGTCTATCCCGAGCAGCCCGCGGGTCGCCGAGCGGATCCCGTCGGCACCGACGACCAGGTCGTAGCGGCCGGTCGAGCCGTCGGAGAAGGTTACGGCGCCTTCTTCGGTCAGTTCGGTCACCGAACGTCCGAAGTGGACCTTCGCGCCGACCTCGCGGGCCCGGTCGACGAGAATGCGCGCCAGTGCGGGCCGGGGCATGCCGAGGGTCGCGGGCAGTCCCGGGCCGCCGGTGCGGGCGTCGGGGATCTCGGCCAGCAGCGTGCCCTCGGGATCCGGGGCGCGCAGGCCGAGACTGTCGAAGCAGTGGCCCTCGGCCCGCACCGCATCCCAGACGCCGAGTTCGCGCAGCACCCGCAAGGCATTGCCCTGCAAAGTGATACCCGAACCCTCGGGGCTGGTCCCGGCGGCGATCTCGACGAGGTCGACTGCGACGCCGCGGGACGCGAGCTGGATCGCGGTACCGGTCCCGGCGAGGCCGGCGCCGACGACGAGGACGGTGGTCACAGCGGTCATGGCGGGCTCCTACTTGACGGCGATCGGCGCGACCGGCGCCCCGACGGCGCCGGTCACCGGCAGGGGTGCGGCGGTGAGCCAGAACTCGAAGACGCCGTCGGCCGCGCAGTCGGCGGCCAGCGCGTCGAGGTCCCACATCTCGCCCAGGAACAGCCCGATGTGCGGGATGGCGACCTGGTGCAGTGGCTGGAACGCAACGTCGAACTCGTTGGGCCGCACCTCGAACCCCCACGTGTCGGTGGCGATGCCGGCGATCTCCGTGCCGTGCAGCCAGTCCGCGGTGGTGAACGACAGCCCGGGCGAGTCGCCGCCGGCGTAGTCACCCCAGCCCTCACGCCGTGCGCGAGCGAGCCGGCCGGTGCGCACCAGCAGCAGATCCCCGCGGCCGACGCGCGCGGTCGCGCCCTGCGCGGCGATGGTGGCGTCGAGGTGTTCGGCGGTGATCGCGAAGCCGTCCGGGAGTTCGCCGTCGCCGAGCGCGCGGCCGACGTCGAGGAGCACCCCACGCCCGGCGATCAGCCCGGCGGTGGTCTCGATGCCGGTGACGCGGTCGCCTTCGCTGGTCACGACGTCGCCGGCGCGACGGCCGTTGTAGGCCATCCCGTGGTCGAAGATGTGGCCGAGGCCGTCCCACTGGGTCGAGGCCTGCAGCGGCATGAAGACGACGTCGTCGGCGCCGCCGAGCCCGTGCGGGAACCCCTGCGTACCGCGTTCGGCGTCCACCCCGGTGTCGAGCATCGTGTGCACCGGGTTGGTCCGGCGGCGCCAGCCTCGCTGCGGGCCGTCGGCGTCGAAGGACTGGGCGAGCGAGAAGCTCGCGCCGCGGCGGACGAGCGTGGCGCCCTCACGGCGTTTGGCCTCGTCGAGGAAGTTCAGGGTGCCGAGGACGTCATCGGCACCCCAGCGGCCCTGGTTGGAGCACCGCTTGGCTGTTTCGGCGATCGCGCCCTCGGGATCGGTTCGGTCCACGTCTTCACTTTCGGGCCTTGAGCGGTATCCAGGAAGACGAAATTGTTGATACGGAGTATCAGCCTGATGGATAGTGATCGGGTGGACCTGAACCTGCTCGTCACGTTGGACGCGCTGCTTCGCGAGCGGAGCGTCTCGCGCGCGGCCGAGCGGATGGGCCTGAGCCAGCCGGCGGTGTCGGCGCAGCTCGCCCGGCTGCGGCGGCACTTCGGCGACGAACTCCTGGCCAGAGCCGGGAATCAGTACCGGCTGACGCCCCTGGCGGTCCGGCTCAAGGACCGCGTGCAGACCGCGTTGCCTGGCGTCGAACGCGTCTTCGCCGCGGCACCCGACTTCGACCCCGGCTCGTCGGCCCGGGAGTTCACGCTGCTGATCAGCGACTACACCATCGCGGTCCTGGGCGACACGATCGCGCGCCTGCTGGCCGAGGAGGCACCGGGTGCGCGGCTGCGGTTCGTGCCGAACAACCCCCAGTCGGTCGACGACGCGCCCCAGGCCCTGGTGAACGCGGACCTGCTGATCCTCCCGCACGGGTTCCTCATCGCCGACCTCCCGCACCAGGACCTCTACCGCGACGAGTGGGTCTGCCTGGTCGCCACCGGCAACGCCGAGGTCGGCGACGAGCTGACCGTCGAGCAGCTCGAGACGCTGCCGTGGGTCGTGACCTACCACGGCCCCACGGCGTCGACGCCCGCCGCGCGTCAGCTGCGCACCCTGGGGATCGAGCCGCGGGTGCAGGTGGTGACGGAGACGTTCCTGACCATCCCCGGCCTCGTCGCGGGCTCGGACCGGATCGCCCTGCTGCAACGTCGGCTGGCCGGTCGCATCCCGCCATCGTCGGGGGTGCGCGTCCTGCCGTGTCCGTTCGACGCGGGCGAGCTGGTGGAAGCGATGTGGTGGCACCCCATCCACGACGACGACCCCGAGCACCGCTACCTCAGGAACCTGGTCACCCGCGCGGCGGGAGAAGCCGACGGTCGCGAGCTCCGCCCACCGAGGCACTGATCACGCGGGGCTTCCCGCGGCGAGGCCGTGCCCTCCTACTGCGGCAGGTCGCCGGTGTTGGCGAACTCCAGCCGCTTGGCGACCGAGACGGCTTGGTCGGCGAAGCGCTCGTAGAAGCGGGTGGTCAGCGCCGCGGTGACGGCGGGCCGCTGGTCGTGTTCCCAGTCCTTGCCGGTGATGCCGGCGAGGAGGTCGGCGTGCAGGGCGTCGACGGCTTCGTCGGCTTGGCGGAGTTCGTGGAAGCCGTCGGTTCCGGTGCGGATCTGCGTGGCGACCCGTTCGGCGATTTCGGCGTCCAGGCGGCCCATCCGCTCGAACGTCGCGTTGAGTTCGGCCGGGACGGCGGGGGAGGGGTGGGCGAAGCGGGCGGTGTCGGCGATGTGCGCGGCGAGGTCACCCATGCGTTCGATCTTTTCGGCGCAGTAGACGACGGCGAGGACCCGGCGCAGGTCGCCGGCGACGGGGGCTTGCAGCGCCAGCAGGGCGTACGCGTCCTCCTCGCACTGGGCGCGCTGCGCGTCGAGTGCGTCGTCCGCGGCGATGACCTGCTGGGCGAGCACGAGGTCGGCCTCGAGCAGAGCGCTGGTGGCGTCGCGGACGGCGGCTGCGGCGGCGTCGCACATGTCGGCGAGCCGGGCGGTGAGCCGGTTGAGATCGTCTTGGAAACCTTCGCGCATGGTCGGTCAGCCTAGTGCGGCCGGGACGACGATCGACGGTCGCATGCCGGCTGGTCAGACGGTGAAGTGGTCGGGGTCGGCCGCGGCCCAGTCCCGCGCCCACTCCTCGGGTGGTTCGGACAGCAGCTGCTCCGGGGCGAGCCAGTCGTAGAGGTCGGCGTAGGAGCGCACCTGGTGCGGGTCGACGCGGCGGCGCAGCATGTGCGGCCCGCAGCTCGGCGGGGAACCGGACGCCCATCGAGGCCATGATCTGCTGGGCGCCGGTCACGGTGGAGCGCTGGAACCGCTCGACGCGCAGCGACTTGTCCGCGACGTCCAGGGCGCGGGCGCGGCGGGGGTCCTGGGTGGTGACGCCGACCGGGCAGGTGTTGGTGTGGCAGCGCTGCGCCTGGATGCAGCCGACCGCGAACATCATCGCCCGCGCCGCGTTGGTGTAGTCCGCGCCCTGCAGCAGCCGCTTGACGATGTCGGCGCCGGTGGCGACCTTGCCGCTGGCGCCGATCTTGATCCGGTCGCGCAGCCCGGTGCCGACGAGTGCGTTGTGGACGGTGATGAGGCCTTCGGTCAGCGGTGTCCCGATGTGGTCGGCGAACTCCAGCGGCGCGGCGCCGGTGCCGCCCTCGGCGCCGTCGACGATGATGAAGTCCGGCGTGACGCCTTCGGCGAGCATGGCCTTGCAGACGGCGAGGAACTGGCGTCGCGAGCCCACGCAGAGCTTGAACCCGGTCGGCTTGCCCCCGGCCAGTTCGCGCATCGCGGCGATGAAGCCGATCAGCTCGCGTGGTGTCGAGAAGACCCGGTGGTAGGGCGGCGAGATGACGGTCTGTCCTTGCGGGACGTCGCGGACGCGGGCGATCTCCGCGTTGACCTTGCCGCCGGGCAGCACGCCGCCGATGCCGGGCTTGGCGCCCTGGGACAGCTTCAGCGACACGCATTTCACGGCGTCGTGGGCGGCTTTGCCGGCGAATTCCGTTTCGTCGAAGTCGCCGTCGGAGGTCCGGCAGCCGAAGTAGCCGGTGCCGATCTCCCAGACGAGGTCGCCGCCGTGCCGCAGGTGGTATTCGGACAGGCCGCCTTCGCCGGTGTCATGGGCGAACCCGCCGAGCGCGGCTCCCTTGTTGATGGCCATGATCGCGTTCGCGGACAGGGAACCGAAGCTCATCGCGGAGACGTTCAGCAGAGCCATGTCGTACGGTTTCGCGCAGTCGGGACCGCCGATCCGGATCCGGGGCGGGTCGTCGGGCGGCGCCACCGGGGCCATCGAGTGCACGAGGGACTCGTACCCGTCGGCGTAGACGTCGCGTTCGGTGCCGAACGGCTCTTCGGCGTCGGTGCCTTTGGCGCGCTGGTAGACGATGCTGCGGATGTCCCGGTCGTAGGGGCGGCCGTCGAAGTTGCGTTCGATGAAGTACTGCTGAAGCTCGGGCCGCAGGGCTTCGAGCAGGAACCGCAGGTGCCCGAGGATGGGGTAGTTCCGCAGGACCGAGTGCCGGCGCTGGAGCAGATCCCGGCATCCGACGCCGGCGAGGAGGAGCAGCGGCACGGCGAGCAGCCACCACCACGGGCCGGCGAACAGGGCGAGCGCGGCGACGCCGAGCGAGAACAGCGACAGCACCGCCACCGCACCGAATCTGAGCACGAACCGAAGCTAGCCGCGTCGTCGGTGGAGCGCAGGTCGAGCACGTAGTTACCGCCGCCGATGGGGTATTCGTCCCGTGCCGTGCCAGTAGGCGACGAGAGGCACTCCGGCGTCCCAGAGCGCGAGCACGGGGTTGCGGTTCACGGCCGCGTTCCCCGGCCGCCGTCGGCTTCGTCGAGGAAGGCCAGCACCCGTTCGTTGACCGCGGCGGCGGATTCGCCCGCGATGGCGTGGGTCGCTTGGGGCCAGACCTCCACGCGGGCGTCCGGCAGCAGGGTGCGAGCGCGAGCACCCGCCTTGGCGGCGTCGTGCATCACGCTCTTGCCGGCGATCAGCGCGAGGACCGGAATCGCGATCGACCGGAGCTGCCCGTCGCTCAGGAGCTCCGGCGTGGGCAGCCCGATCCGGTAGGTGCGCATGCCCGCCTCGATCACCGCGGCGACCGGATCTTCCGGCGCGACCTCGGCGCCGCCGGCGATCCACCGCAGGAAGGCCGGGCGGCCCCAGCGGCGGAGGCCGGGCACCAGCGCGAGAGTGGTGCGGACGAGCAGGGGGACCGGGAACTCGCCGAAGGTGCGGACGGGGTCGATCAACGTCAGCGACGCGAGCCGCCTTCCCGTGCGGGCGGCGTAGTTGGCCGCGAGCCACCCGCCGAACGAGTACCCGATGAGGTGCACGGCTTCGGGTCCCAGCGCGTCGAGGACTTCGGTGAGCCAGGTGGCCTGGTCGGCGCCGTCGCGAATCGGCGCGGTCTGCACGCTGCGGCCCGGCTCGCCGAGCAGGTCGATCGCGTACACGGGACCGCGGCGCGACCACGCCGGGAGGTTCGGTGCCCACATGACCGCGGTGCCGGCCCGCCCCGGCAGCAGCACGGCGGGGGTCGCCGGTCCCGAACCGAACCGGTAGACCCGCGCGATCCCGAAAGACGTCTCGATGTCGCGTTGCCCGGTCGGCGCGGGCAACGCGGCCAGTCCGCGCTCGTACACCGCGCGGTACTCCTGCTCGGCCCGCACCGAGGCGAACTCACCCAGCTTCACGTGTCCCCCTTGTTTTGCGATACGATCGGATTGTAAAGAGGGTGCGGTAGGTTCGCAAGCCGATCGTATGGGAAAGAGGAGCGGGTGCCGAAGGTCGTCGATCACGAGGAGCGCCGGCGGCGGATCGCGGAGACGCTGCGCCGCATCGCCGCCGACGAGGGACTCGAGGCGGTCAGCCTGGGCCAGGTCGCGGCGGCCGCGGGCATCTCGAAGGGGCAGGTGCAGCACTACTTCCCGAACAAGGACGCGATGCTGCGCTACGCGGTGCGGACGCTGCGCGACCAGGTCGAGCGTCAGGTCGCGGCCGGGGCCGCGGACGCGCCGCCGGACCTGCGGACGGTCCTGGTGGCACTGCTGCCCCTCGACGACGAAAGCCGGACGGAAGCGTTGGTGGCCAACGCGTTCGTCTGGCGCGCGTTCAAGGACGACGAGATCGCGGCGTGGTTCCGCGCCGGGTACGAGCAGCTGCGCGAGGCGCTTGCCGCGCTCGTCGAAGCCGAACTCGGCCTGGCCGGCCTCGACGCCGCCCGCGAAGCGGACTTGCTCCTCGCGCTGACAGCCGGTCTCGCCGACGCGGTCCTCCTCGGCCACCGGACCGGGGACGAGGCCGCCGAGCTGATCGACCTCCACCTGCGGCGGCTTCCCGGCGGTCGCTGAGCTGCCGCCCCCACATCCGGCAGCGGCTATCGTCGGTGCTGCGGCGACGGTTGTGTGCGCCGCGCAGTGGCTGTCGGAGGAGGTCGGCGTCCGCCATGGACGAGCGTGTCGCGACGGAGCTGATCGAGCGGGCCCGGGCCGAGACCGCGCGATTGGCCGCGGCGCTGGCGCGGCAGCGGGACGAGATCGTGGCGGCGTCGGAGTTCACCAGCGGTGACGACGAACACGACCCGGAAGGCGTCACCATCGCCTTCGAGCGGGCGCAGGTCCAGGCGCTGCTGCGGCAGGCCCAGGACGATCTGACGGCGCTCGCGCGGGCCGCCGAGCGGGTGCTCGCCGGCGTCTACGAGGTGTGCGAACGGTGCGGCGGCCCGATCGCCGAAGGCCGGCTGACGGCCCTGCCGGCCACGCGGATCTGCATCACCTGCGCGAACCGGCTGTGACTCCCGCCGACCGGTGGGCCGGCCGGATCACCGGCGGTGTTTCTTCGGCGGGGCCGTCGAGTCGCGGACGGTGAGGGTGACGTCCAGGGTGATCGGCCGGCGCGAGCGGGTGCGCTGCTCGATCGCCGCCACCAGCATCGCCACCGCCGTCGCTCCCTTGCGGCCGATGTCCTGGGTGACGGTGGTGAGCTTCGGCGTGACGTACTTGCTGAACTCCAGGTCGTCGAAGCCGACGACGGACACGTCGCCGGGGACGGCCGCGCCCGCCGCCGCCAGGCCCTCCATGATCCCGACCGCCAGGACGTCCGCCGTGGCGAACACGGCCGTCGCGCCCGGGTGACGCTCCAGTAGCGTCTGGCCGCACGCGAACCCCTCGTCGTGCGTGGTGTTGACGACCTCGACCAAGCCGGGGTCCCACGTCACCCCGGCGTCGGTGAACGCCGCGCGGAACCCGTCGAAGCGTTCGCGGACGACGCCGGCCCGGCCGAACTCGGGCCCGGCGAACACGACGGCCCGGTGGCCCAGCCCGAGCAGGTGCTCGGCGGCTAGGCGGGCGCCGACGAAGTCGTCGGACCGCGGCCCCGTGGTGAGCCGGTTGCGGGAGTAGCTGTCGATCGCGACCATCGGGACCGGGCCGGCGGTGGCCTTGGTCAGCTTGTCGATCTGCTCGTCGACGAACCCGAGCAGGATCGCGCCGTCGAGGCTCCACGAGTGCAGTGCCTCGGTGACCTCGTCGAGGCGCGCGATGCCGCGGAGCAGCAGGTGGTAGCCGGACTTCCGCAGCTCCCGTTCGACGTGCCCCGCGATCGCCATGTGGTGCGGGCTGATCATGAGGCTGTCTTCGTCGGCCGCGGGCACCAGCAAGCCGATCAGCTTCGAGGAGCTGCTGGCGAGGCTGCGCGCCGACGCGCTGGGCACGTACCCCATGTCCGTGGCGATCCGGTGCACGCGATCCCGCGTGGCGGGCGAAACCCGCGCCGCCTTGCCGTTCATCACGTTCGACACGGTCATCATGCTGACGCCCGCCTCTTCGGCGACCTCTCGCAGTGTGACCCGCACGCGCACCGTCCTTCCCGGCTCGAGTGTTGACAGCGTATCAAGCGCAGATTACCGTCCTGCCATCAGGTATAGCGCTAAACCCTTCGAGGGGGACCGTTGACGACGCTCAGCTCACCGGCCGTGGCCGCGCCGCGGGAAACCGGGTCGGACCGGTGGTGGCGCACCGCCGTGGTGTACCAGGTGTACCCGCGCAGTTTCGCCGACGGCGACGGCGACGGCACCGGCGACCTCGCGGGTGTCCGGTCCCGCCTGCCGTACTTGGCCTCGCTCGGGGTCGACGCCCTGTGGTTCACCCCTTGGTACGCCTCGCCCCTGGCCGACGGCGGCTACGACGTGGCCGACTACCGGGCGATCGACCCCGCGTTCGGCACGCTCGCCGAGGCCGAAGCGCTCATCGCGGAGGCTCGCGAACACGGCATCCGGACCATTGTGGACGTCGTCCCGAACCACGTCTCGGACCAGCACGCGTGGTTCCGGGAGGCGGTGGCCGCCGGACCAGGGTCCCTGCAGCGGCAACGGTTCTGGTTCCGCGAGGGCCGTGGCGCGCACGGCGAGCTGCCGCCGACCGACTGGCCGTCGACGTTCGGCGGGCCGGCCTGGACCCGCGTGACGGAACCGGACGGGCGGCCGGGGGAGTGGTACCTGCACCTGTTCGCGCCGGAGCAGCCCGACCTGAACTGGAGCCACCCGCAGGTGCGGCGCGAGCACGAGGACGTCCTGCGCTTCTGGTTCGACCGCGGCGTGGCCGGTGTGCGGATCGACTCCGCGACCATGCCGGTCAAAGATCCTGCGCTGCCGGAGCTGGATGAAGGGAGTACGCACCCGTTCGTCGACCGGGACGAGGTGCACCAGATCTACTGTTCCTGGCGGGCCGTCGCCGATTCCTACCCGGAAAAGCGCGTGCTGATCGGCGAAGTGTGGCTGGACGACCCGGCCCGGTTCGCGCGCTACCTGCGCCCGGACGAGATGCACAGCGCGTTCAACTTCGACTTCATGCGCCGCCCGTGGGACGCGGAGCAGCTGCGGGAGTCGATCGCGGAGACCCTCGCCAGCCACCGGCCGGTGCTGGCCGCGCCGACGTGGGTGCTGTCCAACCACGACGTCACCCGGCCGGTCACCCGCTACGGGCGCGAGGACAGCTCGTTCCTGCACGCCCGCACCTTCGGCGTCCCGACGGACCTCGGCCTCGGCCGGCGCCGGGCGCGCGCCGCGGCGCTGCTGTCGGCGGCCCTGCCCGGTTCCCTCTACATCTACCAGGGTGACGAGCTCGGTCTGCCCGAAGTGGACGACCTGCCGGCCGAAGCCCGCCAAGACCCGGTCTTCCTGCGCACCGGGGGCGCCGACCCCGGCCGGGACGGCTGCCGGGTCCCGTTGCCGTGGAGCGAAAGCGGGGCCAGCCACGGCTTCAGCGTCGACCCGGAGGCGACGGCGTGGCTGCCCCAGCCGCCGGAGTGGGCCGGGCTTTCGGTGCGGCGCCAAGAGAACACGCCCACGTCGATGCTGACGCTCTACCGTGTCGCCCTGGAGCTGCGCCGCACCACCCCGGCGCTGATCGGCGAGGACTTCGCCTGGCTGGAAACGCAAAAGGGCGTGCTCGGCTTCCGCCGCGGTGAAGATTTCGCGTGCCTGATCAACTTCTCCGCCGAGCCCCAGCCGCTGCCGCGGGCGGAGGTCCTGCTGAGCAGCGGTGAGCTTTCCGGTGGGCTGCTGCCCGCCGACACGGCCGTCTGGTTGCGCCTTCAGGAAAAGGAGGGACACTGATGTCCTCGAAAACCTTCGCCACCGTCCTCGCCGCCGCGCTCGGGCTCACCGTGCTCGCGGCCTGCGGCACCGACAGCGGCGACACCGCCGTCGACGGGAAGACCGTCGTCAAGGTCTCCCTCGAACCAGGCCAGGACAAGAGCGCGGTCGACGCGTTCACCGCCCGCGTCACCCAGTTCGAGCAGGCGAACCCCGGAATCGACCTGGCGGTCCAGGAGTTCAAGTGGGATCCCACGAAGTTCACCGCGCAGCTGGCCGGCGGCACGCTGCCGGACGTGCTGACCGTCCCGTTCACCGACGGGCGCGGCCTGATCGAGCGCCACCAGATCGCCGACATCAGCGCCGACGTCGCCCAGCTGCCCTACGCCGGGAAGTTCAACCCGGAGGTCGCGAAGACGGGCCAAGACGCCCAGGGGAAGCAGGAAGCGATCCCGATCGCGGCCTACACCCAGGCCCTGCACTACAACCGCACGCTGTTCAAGCAGGCCGGTCTCGACCCGGACAAGCCACCGTCCACCTGGGACGAAGTGCGTGCCGCCGCGAAGCAGATCGCGGAGCGCACCGGCGCCGCCGGCTACGCCCAGATGACCAAGGACAACACCGGCGGCTGGATCCTCGTCACGCAGGACTACGCGTTCGGCGGCCGCACCGAGAAGCTCGACGGGGACAAGGCCACCGCCACCGTCGACACGCCGCAGCTGCGGCAGGTGCTGCAGAACCTGCGCGCGATGCGGTGGGACGACAACAGCATGGGCGCGAACTTCCTCTACGACTGGAACGGCATCAACCAGGACTTCGCCGCCGGCCGGATCGGCATGTACGTCTCCGGCGGCGGCAACTACAAGGACCTGCTCGCCCAGAACGCGATCAAGCCCGCCGACTACGGCGTGACCGCGGTGCCGCTCACCGGACCGGACGCCGGCGCCCTCGGCGGCGGCACCCTCGCGGTCGTCAACGTCAAGGCGTCGAAGAAGACCCAAGCCGCGGCGGTGAAGTGGATCGACTTCTACTACCTGCGCAAGCTGACCGACCAGGCCGCGGCCCAGGCCGACGCGAAGACGAACGCGGACGCCAAGCAGGCGGTCGGCTCGCCCGAGCTGCCGGTGTTCGACAAGGCCACCTACGACGAGCGGCTGCGGTGGATCGGCCAGTACGTCAACGTGCCGCTGTCGCAGATGACCCCGTACACCAGCCGGATGTTCGGCCGGCCGCTGCTGCCCGAGCCCACCCGCGCGACCCAGAAGGTCTACGGCGTGCTGGACACCGTCGTGCAGAAGGTCCTCACCGACCGGGACGCCGACGTCAACGCGCTGCTCGCGGACGCCCAGGCCCAGGTGCAGGCCCTGCTGGACCGGCCGTGACCACCGCGGCGCCACCCCGGCTCGCCGACCCGCCCGCGCCGGCCCGGGAGCGCGCCTGCCGTCCCCGGCGGACGCCGCTGCGGTGGGCGCGCCGCGGCGGCCTCGCCCCGGTCCTGTTCCTCCTCCCGGCGCTGTTCGTCTTCGGGCTCTTCGCCTGGCTGCCCATCGGCAAGTCCGCCCTGATGAGCTTCCAGCGGACCAACCTCGTCACCGCGCCGGAGTTCGTGGGCCTGGACAACTACCGGACCGTGCTCACCGACCCGATGTTCTGGACGGCCGTCGGCAACACCGGCCTGTTCGCCCTGCTGGCGCTGCTGATCGGCTACCCCGTCCCGCTCGCGCTGGCCGTCCTGATGAGCGAGGTCCGCAAGGGCCGCGGCCTGTTCAGCGCGCTGGCCTACCTGCCGGTGGTGATCCCGCCGGTCGTGGCCGTGCTGCTGTGGAAGGTGTTCTACGACGCCGGCCCGGACGGCCTGTTCAACAAGATCCTCGGCCTGGTGGGGATCGGGCCGGTGCCGTGGCTGCAGTCCGCGTCGACGGCGATGGGTTCGCTGGTCATCGAGGCCACCTGGGCCGCGGCCGGCAGCACGGTGATCATCTACCTCGCCGCGCTCACCAGCGTCCCGCCGGAGCTCTACGAAGCCGCCGAACTCGACGGCGCGGGCATCCGCGGCAAGGTCTGGCACGTGACGCTGCCGCACCTGCGGGGGGTGCTGCTGACGACGTTCATCCTGCAGATCATCGGCACCACGCAGGTGTTCCTCGAGCCGTTCCTGTTCACCGGCGGCGGCCCGGCACACGCGACCACGACCATCCTGCTGCTCATTTACAACTACGCCTTCGCCGACAGCCTCGGCGGCGACTACGGCGCGGCCACCGCGCTCAGCGTCCTGCTCGCCGGGACCCTGGCCGTCTTCTCCGCCGTGTTCCTGCGGCTCACCCGGTCCTGGAGCAGTTCATGAGCGACCGCGGACTCATCGCTCCCACGGAATGGCGCCGGCCGGGGGTGCGACGGCTCACCCGGGGCCTGCAAGGCGCGCTGCTGGCCGCGTTGTTCGCGGCGGGTCTCGGCCCGCTGCTGTGGCTGGCCAAGGCCGCGGTCACGCCGACCCAGGACACCCTGCGCGACCCGCTGGCGCTGTGGCCGCACGGCATCGACTTCGCCAACCTGGTCACGGCGTGGACCCGCGTCGAGGTCGGCAAGTACTTCCTCAACACGGTCTGGGTGGCGCTCGGCGCCTGGCTGGTCCAGCTGCTCGTCGCCACGACCACCGGCTACGCCCTCGCCGTCCTGAAACCGCGTTACCACAAGGTCGTCACCGCGATCGTCATGGCGACGCTGTTCGTGCCGTCGGTGGTGCTGCTGGTGCCCCTGTACCTGAGCATGGTCGACACCCCGCTGCTGCACACGTCGCTGATCAACACGTTCTGGGCGGTGTGGCTGCCCGCGGGGGCCAACGCGTTCAACGTCATCCTCGTGCAACGGTTCTTCGCGAACCTGCCGCGCGAGGTCTTCGAAGCGGCCCGGGTGGACGGTGCCGGGCCGGTGCGCATCTTCGTCTCGGTCGTGCTGCCGATGTCGAAGCCGATCCTCGGCGTGGTCTCGGTGTTCGCCGTGATCGCGTCCTGGAAGGACTTCCTCTGGCCCATGCTCGTGCTGCCCGACCCGGCGGTGCAGCCGCTGTCGGTGCGGCTGCCGGCGTTGCAGACCTTCGTCGAGCTCGACGTCTTCCTGGCCGCACTGGCCATCGCCACGGTCATCCCGGTGGCCCTGTTCCTCGTGTTCCAGCGCCTGGTGCTGCGCGGCGACGCGCTCAGCGGCGCGGTCAAAGGCTGACCCCGTTCCACCCGGCCACGACGACGTGGTCCGGCAGCCCACCTCGGGAGCGACCCATGAGAAAACCGTTCTCACTCCTCGCCGCGGTCGCGGTCGTCGCGACGTTCGCCCTCGCCCCACCGGCCGGTGCGGCAACCACCCGGCTGGAAGCCGAATCGGCCGCGCTGTCCGGCGGTGCGGTGGCCCAGAGCGATCACCCCGGCGCGAGTGGCGGCCGGTTCGTCGGCGGGTACGTCGACGGCAACCGCGGCGCCGCCAAGACCGATTTCGCAGTCACCTCGACCGGCGGTTCGACCACGCTCGTCCTCGGCTACGCCAACGGCACCGGTGCCACCCGGACGCTGTCGCTGTCGATCGACGGCGCCACCCGTCAGATTTCCCTGCCCGCAACGGCGAACTGGGACACCTGGGGCCAGGCGACCACCACCGCCACGCTGTCGTCCGGCACTCACCACGTCGCCTACTCCTTCGGTACAGCCGACAACGGCAACGTCAACCTCGACTACCTCGACGTGACCGCCGGGTCGACCGGCGAATCGGGTGCCCTGGAAGCGGAGTCCGCCGTTCTGGCGGGCGGCGCGGCCGTGGCGACCGACCACGCGGGCTACACCGGCAGCGGGTTCGTCGGCGGGTACACCGACGGTAACCGCGGTAACGCCAAGACGACCTTTTCGGTGACGGCCACGGGCGCCACGAACCTCGCCGTGCGCTACGCCAATGGGAGCGGCGCTACGCAAACGCTTTCCCTGCTGATCGACGGCGTGAAGGTGCGGCAGGTCTCGTTCCCCACGACGCCCGATTGGGACACCTGGGCCACCGCGACCGAGACGGTGACGCTGTCCACCGGTGCTCACACCGTCGCCTACCTCTACGACACCACCGACAGCGGGAACCTCAACCTCGACAGCCTGACCGTCTCGGCGAGCACGAACACTCCCGCCGGTCCCGGCGAAGCGGAAGGCGGGTTCCTGTCCTCCGGCGCGATCGCCGCCATCGCGACTCCCGGGTACAACGGCCCGGGTTACGTCTCCGGCTTCGACCACGTCGGTGCGCGGGTCATCCGGACCGTCGTGATGCCGTCGGCGGGCACCGCGACGGCCACCGTGCGGTTCGCCAACAGCAGCGGCGCCAACCGGGTGCTCGCGGTCTCGGCCAACGGGCAGGACGCCGGCAGTGTGTCCCTGAGCTCGGGCACCGGCTGGCGCACCACGACCGTGTCGGTGCCCCTGCGCGCGGGCCTGAACACGCTCGGTCTCGCGAGCACCTCCGCGACCGGCGGTGACGTGCTCGTCGACAGCGTCACCGTCGGCGGCGAGACCGCGGCCGCCACCCGCGGCGCGACCACGTCGTACACCGAGTACGAGGCCGAAGCCGGAACCCTCTCCGGCGGCGCGACCACACCGGCCGCCGACCGCACCTACCGCACGGTGTCCTCGGAAGCCAGTGGCCGCCGCGCGGTGCGGCTGAGCGGCACCGGCCAGTCGGTCGCCGTCACCCTCACGAAACCGGCGAACGCGCTCGTGGTGCGTTTTTCGATCCCCGACTCGGCCGACGGAACCGGCAGCACCGCCCCGCTGGCGCTCTACGCGAACGGCGCGAAGGTCAAGGACCTCACGCTCACCTCGCAGTACAGCTGGGTCTACGGTGACTACCCGTTCAGCAACACACCGTCGCAGGGCCTGGCGCACCGGTTCTTCGACGAGGTCCGCACCACGATCGGCGACTTCCCGGCCGGCACCGTGCTGAAGCTCCAGAAGGACTCGAGCGCGACGTCGACCATCGACGTCGACCTCGTCGACGCCGAACAGGCTCCCGCCGCCGCGCCCGCGCCGGCCGGCTCGCTGTCGATCACCTCGTACGGCGCCGTGCCGAACAACGGCTCCGACGCCACTTCCGCGATCACCTCCGCCATCGCGGCGGCCCAGTCGCAGAACAAGCCGCTCTTCGTCCCGGCGGGGACGTTCCGGATCAGCGCGCCGATCAGTGTCGCGAACGTGAAGATCTTCGGCGCGGGACCGTGGTCTTCGGTGCTCCAGGGCACCGGCCTCAAAGGCGGCTTCTTCGCCACGGGTTCCCACGTGACGATCGCCGACCTGGCGATCTTCGGCGACAACCGCACCCGGGACGACACGAACGGCAACGCCGCCCTCGAAGGCGACTTCGGCACGGGGTCGCTGCTGCAGAACATCTGGATCGAGCACACGAAGGTCGGGCTCTGGCCCGACTCCGGGACGGACGGCCTGTACGCCGCGGGTCTGCGCATCCGGGACACCTACGCGGACGGCGTGAACATCCACGCCAAGAACGGCGTCACGAACAACGTCCGCGTGGACCAGTCGGTGCTGCGCAACACCGGGGACGACGCGCTGGCGATGTACTCCGAAGGCAACGCCGTCACGAACGGCGCGTTCACCGCGAATACCGTGCAGTCGCCCATGCTGGCGAACGGCATCGGCATCTACGGCGGCACGAGCAACCGCGCGGAGGACAACCTGATCAGCGACACCGTCGCGGCGTCGTCGGGCATCGCGGTGAGCACCCGCTTCGACCCGGTGGCGTTCAGCGGGACCACGGCGATCAGGCGCAACACCTTGACCCGCACCGGCGGGGACGAGCCCAACTGGAAGAAGCCGTTCGGAGCGCTGCAGATCTTCGCGTTGACGAAGGACATCAGCGCGCCGGTCGTGGTGACGGACCTGACGATCACCGACACCATCCGGCAGGCGATCCAGGTCACCGACGAGCGCCTCGACCCGGGCGCCGGCACCGTCGGCCGGAAGGTCACCCAGCTCAGCCTGGACAAGGTGACCATCACCGGGGCCGGGACCTACGGGATCGACCTCGGCTCGGCGGGATCGGGCTCGGTGTCGAACACGTCGGTCACGGGCGCGGCCTCCGGCGGGCTGACCAACCCGGGCGGCTTCACCCTCGTCCGGGGGCCGGGGAACTCGGGGTTCTGACCCGGGGGAGCACCGGGCCGCGTTACGACATTCGGTGGTAATTCGCGCGACGAAGAGCAAAAATCGCGGCAAATCCGCCGACCAGGCGATACGCATGGTGCCGGAACGCGCCATTCCCGTCGCTCCGAAGTGTGACGCACTCCCGGCGGTGTCCGATCTTTCGGAGCATTCCGACATGGTCTGCGTGGGCCGGCGCGCACGCCGGTAGCTCGTTGAGCCCCTTGACACAGGGCACTCCGGTGACGTTCGCCGGCCCGGCTAACAAATCCTCGCGCGTTTCGTCTTCCCCAGGCACCCCACACCGAATCCGGCCGTCCGCCGGTGCTCGAAGGGAAGACCATGTCGCGAAGATCAGTGTTCGTCGCCCTCACCGCCGTCGGAGCGCTGCTGGCCCCGACGGCGGTGGCGGCCGCAGCGCCGCCGGGGGTCGACCCCGCCACCGTCGACCTCACGCTCGCCGCCGGGCAGAGCACCACCGTCACCAAGCACGTCACCACCTCCGCCGTCCCGCCGAACCCCGACCTCGTCCTGCTCGCCGACACCACCGGCAGCATGGGCGGCGCCATCACCAACGTCCGCACCAACGCCAACGCCATCACCGGGGACGTGCTCGCCGCGCAGCCGACCGCCCAGTTCGGCGTCGCGGAGTACAAGGACTTCACCGACTCCGTGCCGTTCAAGGTCAACCAGGGGATCACCGCGGACACCGGCGCGATCCAGGCGGGCACGAACCAGTGGGTGGCCTCCGGCGGCGGCGACACCCCCGAAGCGGACCTCAACGCGCTCTACGAACTGGCCACCGGCGCGGTCACCTTCCGTCCCGACGGCACCCGCATCGTCGCCTGGTTCGGCGACGCGCCGTCGCACGACCCCAGCGGCGGGCACTCCCTGGCCGACACGATCGCCGCGCTCAAGGCGGCGAACATCCGCGTGGTCGCGGTCAACGTCGGCGCCCTCGACTTCGACGGCCAGGCCACGGCGATCACCGAAGCCACCGGTGGCGTGCTGCTCAACAACGTCCCCTCGAACCAGGTGTCCCAGGCCATCCTGGACGGCATCAAGTCCATCGAGGTGACGGTGACCCCGCACGTCACCACCTGCGACCCGCAGCTGACGCTCACCAACGCGCCGGCGAGCGCCAAGGTGACCAGCGGTGACGTCGCGACGTTCACCGAGACGATCGCCGCCGCGGCGAGCGCGGCACCCGGCACCTACCACTGCTCGGTCGACTACCTGGTCGACGGCGTGTCCCGCGGCTTCGTCGAGACGACCACCGTGCGCGTGCTCGGCCTGAGCATCAACGACGTCACGGTGGACGAAGGCTCCGGCGGCGCGCCGGTGCCGGCCACCTTCACCGTGTCGCTGCTCGGTGGAACCAGCCCGAACCCGGTGACCGTGCACTACGCCACCGCGAACGGCACCGCCACCGCGCCGGCCGACTACGCCGCCGCCAGTGGGAACGTCACCTTCGCGCCGGGTGAGACGGCCAAGCCGGTGACGGTCCTGGTCAACCCGGACACCGTCGACGAGCCGAACGAGACGTTCACCGTGAACCTCTCGGCCCCGGCCGGCGCCGGGCTGGTCGACCCGACGGGCATCGGCACGATCGTCGACGACGACCGTGACGGCGCCTTCTCCTGCACCGGCACCGCGGCGAACGTCCTCGGTATCACCGCCGCCGTGGCGAACCCGCAGAACCTGCCCTGCGCCGACGACAACAAGACCGTCCTCGACGCGACGCTCAACGCCGGCCTGATCAAGGTGCAGACCCACGCGCTGACCTCTTCGACCGACCTGACCCCGGACAACCAGTCCGCGGCCCCGGCGGCCGGTGACCACGCGCAGGCCTCGGCGAAGATCGACAAGACGGTGATCAGCACGATCGGGCTGACGATCGAGCTGGGCGTGATCCAGTCCCAGGCGGCGGCGACGTGCCAGCCGGCCACGGGCGGGCTCGCCCCGGTGCTGACCGGCAGCTCGAACATCGCCTCGCTGAAGATCAACGGCCTCGCGGTCACGGTCGGCTCGGCACCGCTGACCATCCCGCTGGTGATCGGCTCGCTGAAGCTGAACGGCCAGACCGTGGTCAACGGCGTCGTGAAGCAGCAGGCGGTCGCGCTGGACACCGCGCTGGCGAAGATCGTGCTGGCGGAGTCCCAGGCCGACGTGCACGGCAGCGCCGCGCACCCGGCGGGCAACCCCTGCCGGCGCTGATCCGGTGAACCACCCGGGGCGGGCGGACCCCCGCCCGCCCCGGGCTTTCGGACCGGCGTCACGCCACCTTGCGGATCGGCAGGACCAGCGCCGCGCCGAGAAGCCCCGCGACAGCGCCGAAGACGAACAACGCGGCGAAGTTCCGAGGTGCGTCCGGCGTCGCGCCGATCGCCAGGACGGCCGGGGCGACGGCGGGCACCAGTGAGCTGGGCAGCGTGTTCGCGATGTTCATCAGGCCGAGGTCCTTCGCCGGGTTGGCCGGGTCGGGGACGAGCTGGGTGACGAGCGCGATGTCCACGCTCAGGTAGACGCCCTGCCCGAGGCCGACGACGCCGACGGCGACCAGGAACGCCGGGAACGAGCCGGCGAACGCGGCCAGCAGCAGGCCCACCGCGAAGATCAGCGCCGAGGCGATGACGAACGGCTTGCGCCGGCGGACGCGGTCGGACAGCTTGCCCGCGATCGGAGCGAATACGACGGCGGCCGCCGTCAAGACCAATGTGGACAGGAACACCGCGCCGGCGACCTCGTCGGGCCGGAAGTGCAGCACGAGGATGAGGTAGAAGGTCTGGTACGCCTGGATCGCCGCGACGCCGAGGAACACCAGCAACCGGCTCGCCCACGCCCACGCGAAGTCGGGGCGGCGGCGCGGGCTCACCCAGAACGTCCGCAGCAGCTCACGCGCGTCGAACGGCGGCCGGTCCGAAATCGGTGTGTCGGTGAGGAAACCGAACAGCAGCAGCGTTCCCGCGATCGCCGCCGCCGCGGGCAGGAGGATCATCAAGGCGAGGTCCGGCGCGACCAGCTGGGCCACGAACAGGCCGATGACGGCGCCGAGCGGCAGGCTCAGCCCGAGCACGGCGGACGCGGGCCCGCGCCGGTGCGGCGGCAGCTGGTCGGCCAGCACCGCGGTGCAGGCGACGGTCACCGAGCTGAACCCGGTGAACGTCGCGACCGCGGCCAGGGTCAGCAGCGGCGTGCTGCCGGCGACGAGCATGACCACGGCTCCGACGGCGAACAGCGCCGCACCCAGCAGGAGGAACGGCCGACGCCGGCCGAGCCGGCCGGTCGTGCGGTCGCTGAGCCGGCCCAGCAGCGGGAACGCCACCAGCGACGCCAGCGCGCCGACCCCGGTCACCACGGAAACCGTGGTCGTCGCGCGGGCGGCGTCGAGCTCGGTGGCCTTCAGGGACAGGGTCAGCACGGCGGGGACCAGGTTCGCCATCGCGGCGCCGACGGCCGCGAGGCCGAGGAAGAACAGGAACCCCCGGCGGGGGACGGCGGAGCCGGGTCCGGCCGGGGTGGTCTCGAGGGAAGCACTCATCGTCGGGCACCTTTCGCCACGGTTGCCGGGAAGGATGACCAGCGACCCCGGGTACCGTCAGCAAGCGTGCCGACCAATGGAACGCCGAGGCGGCGGGGCCGCCGTCCGGCGCAGGGCGAGCCCGTCGTCGACCGGGCGCTGTCGCTGCTGGACGCGTTCGACGCCGAGCACCGCGTGCTGTCGCTGGCCGAGCTGAGCCGCCGCTGCGAGATGCCGCCCAGCTCGGCGCTGCGGCTGGCGAACCGGTTGCGGGAGTGGGGTGCCCTCGAGCGCGACGACGCCGGGCGGTTCTGCGTCGGGCTGCGGCTGCTGGAGGTCGCCACCCTCGCCCCGCGGGGACACGGGCTGCGGCAGGTGGCGCTGCCGTTCATGAACGACCTGGCCGAGGTCACCCACCAGCACGTCCAGCTCGCCGTCCGCGACGGCATGCAGGCGCTGCTCGTGGAACGGCTCTCCGGCCACCAGGCCGCGCCGGTCGACTACCGCACCGGCGGCCGGCTGCCGCTGCACTCCACCGGCGTCGGCCTGGCCCTGCTGGCGTTCGCGCCGCGCGAGGTCCAGGAAGAGCTGCTGGCGAAGCCGGTCTACAGCGAGCCGGACAACCAACTGATCCCCGCCGACAAGCTGCGCCGCACGCTGGCCGAGGTCCGGCGGGAACGGCTGGCGATCTTCCGCCGCCAGGACGAGACCGAGGCGATCGTCTCGGTGGCCGCGCCGATCTTCGGGCGCGATGACGTCCTCGCCGGCGTCCTCGGGGTGCTCGTGCCCAAGCGGGTGGCCCGGCCGCGCCACCTCGGCCTCGCCGTCCAGACGGCCGCGCGGGGCATCTCCCGTGAGCTGGGAGCACGCTGATCTGCCATTGAATGGCACACCGATGGGTTCGGCCCGGGCCCGCGGTCATGCTCGGCCGCATGTTCCCGTACCAGGATCCGGCGCGGCCCGCCGACGACCGCGTCCGCGACCTGCTCGCCCGGATGACCCTGCCGGAGAAGGCCGGGCTGCTGTTCCACGCGCCGGTGGCCGTCACTCCCGACGGTGGTTTCGTCGAAGAGCAGGCCGGGCCGCTGCCCACCGCCCCGACGACGGAAGTGCTGCGGGACCGGCACGTCCGCTGCCTGTCGCTGATGGCGCCGGTCCCGGCGGGGCCGCTCGCCCGGTGGCACAACGAGATCCAGCGGCTCGCGGCGGGCAGCCGGCTCGGCATCCCGGTGCTGGTTTCGTCGGACCCGCGGCACTCGGCCAATGAGAACCCGCTGACGTCGGTGCCCTCCGGCGGCTGTTCCCGCTGGCCCGAGCCGCTCGGCTTCGGAGCGCTGGCCGACGACGACACCGTGCGGTCCTTCGCCGAAGTGGTGCGCGCCGAGTACACGGCCGTCGGCATCCGGCTGGCGCTGCACCCGATGGCCGACCTGGCCAGCGAACCGCGGTGGTGCCGGACGGCCGGGACGTTCGGGGCCGATCCCGACGTCGTCGCCCGGCTGGCCGCCGCGTACGTCGAAGGGTTGCAGGGCAGGGAGTTGGGACCGGAGTCGGTCGCGGCGATGGTCAAGCACTGGCCGGGCGCCGGTCCGCAGGCCGGCGGCGAGGACGCGCACTTCCCGGGCGGCAAGGACCAGGTCTACCCGGACGGTCGCTACGCGCAGCACCGCGAGGTCTTCCGCCCGGCACTGCGGGCCGGGGCGGCCGCGGTGATGCCCTACTACGGCCGTCCGGTCGGTGTCCCGGGGCTCGCCGGAGTCGGCTTCGCCTTCGACCGCGAGGTGATCGCCGGGCAGCTGCGGCGCGACGAAAGCTTCGACGGCCTCGTGTGCACCGACTTCGGGCTGCTCACCGACGTGACGCTGCCGGACGGCTCGGTCTGGCCCGCCCGGGCGTGGGGTGCCGAGCACCTCGACGTCGCCGGGCGCGTGCTGCGGCTGCTCGACGCGGGCGTCGACCAGTTCGGCGGCGAGTGGTGCCCGGACGTCGTCGTCGGCTTGGTGGAGTCGGGCCGGGTGCCCGAAGCACGGATCGACGAGTCGGCCGGTCGCGTGCTGGCGCTGATGGTCCGGCTCGGGCTGTTCGAGAACCCGTACGTCGACGAAGCACACGCGGTCGCCACGGTCGGCCGGGCCGACTTCACCGCCGCCGGAGCCGACGCGCAACGCCGGTCGATGGTGCTGCTCAGCGGCTCTCTTCCGCTGGAACCCGGGATCCGGCTCTACGTCGAGGGAATCGATCCCGAGGTCGCCGGTCGCTATGCGTCCATTGTGGATTCACCGACCGAGGCGGACGCGGCGCTGGTGCGGATCGGGACGCCGTACGAACCGAGACATCGTCTTCCCGACGCCTTTTTCCACCAGGGTCGGCTGGACTTACCGGAGGATCGCCGTGAGCACCTGCCGGCGCTCGCGGCGACCGTGCCGACGATCGTCGACGTCTTCCTCGACCGGGCCGCCGTCCTCCCGGAACTCGCCGAGCACGCGGCCACCCTGCTGGCCGACTTCGGCGCGGCCGACGACGCCGTCCTCGACGTCGTCTTCGGCCACGCCACCGCCGAGGGGCGGCTGCCGATCGAGCTGCCGTCGTCCATGGCCGCCGTCGAAGCCCACCCGGAGGACCGGCCGGGCGGCACCGCGGACCCGTTGTTCCCGCTCGGGCACACCGCCCGCGCTCCCGAAAGCCCTGACGCCCGTCTGCCCCAGGGCCCCGGCAAAGGTCTTGAATGAGTCATTCAGGACCTCCGGAGACCTGAATGAGTCATTCAGGACGTCACCGCGCCCGCGATCCCGCCGGTGCGGTGGGCCGTCGGCCTCGTCACCGGGGCAGTGCGGCCCGTAGGAACTTGACGGAGGTGGCCACCACGGCCGCGGGATCGGCGCCCGTCCAGCGGTGCCGGGCGCTGGGGACCAGGTGCAGCTCCACCGGCGCGCCCACGTCCCGCAGTGCCTCGGCGAGCCGGACGCTCTGCGCGGCGGGCACCAGGTCGTCGTCCTCGCCGTGCATCAGCAGGATCGGCGGCGCGGCGGCGTGGGCGTGCGTCAGCGGGCTCGCCTCCCGTGCGAGTTCCGGTGCCGACCGCGGCGATGCCCCCAGCAGGAGCGTTTCGCGGGAGACGTCGCCGGTCAGGCCGAGCAGGTCGGTCGGCGGGAACCACGCGACCACACCGTCCACTTCGGACCCGGTCAGTGCGGCCAGCAGACCGAGGTGCGCGCCGGCCGACTCGCCCCAGACGAACAGCGGCTTGCCATCGCGCACGAAGTCGATCGCGGCCCGCACGTCGTCCAGGGGTGCCGGGAAGATCGCCTCCCCGCTGAGCCGGTAGTCGGTCGCGGCGACCCGGAAACCCTGGGCCACCAGGTCTTCGGTCAACGACTCGAAGCCGGGGAGGGAAGCGTGCCGGGAGCCGCGCCGCCAGCCGCCGCCGTGCAGGTACACGATGGTCGCGACCGGGTCGTCCGGCTCGGTCAGGTCCAGTTCCAGGGGCCGGAAGCCCGGCACCTCGCGGTAGATCACGCGCTCGCCTTGTGGAACCGGCCGCCCTGCATGATCACCGCCAGGTTGGCGGGGTCCTGCAGCAGCGTGACGTCCTCGGTGGGGTCGCCGCGCACGACGAGGACGTCGGCGAAGTAGCCCTCGGTGAGCAGCCCGACCGGCAGATCCATCACCTCGCCACCGTGGAAAGTGGTCGCGCGCAAGGCTTCGGCGGGGGAGTAGCCGAAGAGCCGGACGAACAGCTCGAGGTCACGTGCGTTGCGGCCGATGGGGTTGTTCGGGAACCCGTAGTCGCCGCCGGGCAGCACCCGCAGCCCGCGCTTGCGCAGCTCGGGGTAGAGCCGTTCCATCGCTTCGAGGGACTTCACCGAGCCCATCTTCTCGGCCATCGCGGTGTCGATGCCGAACTCGGCGCCCTCGTGCACGTTGGCCCACATGATGCCGACGGCGGGGGAGAGGAAGATCGTGTCTTTGTGCGCTTCCAGGAGGTCGATGGCCTCTTGGTCGGCGTAGGAGCAGTGGTAGATGGAGCGGAACCCGGCCCGCACGGCCAGCTTGATCGACTCGGGGGACTGGGCGTGGCAGTTGAGCCACACGCCGGACTCGCGGGCTTGCTCGCCGGCGGCGTTCGCCTCCTCGGCGCTGTACTGGGTGACCATCGAGCCGCCCTCGAAGAAGACGTCGTCGTTGCTCATCAGCAGCTTGACGCTGTCGAAGCCGAGGTCCGCCTGTTCGCGGATGAACGCGCGCACGGCGGCCGGGCCGGTCTCCTGCGGGGCGGGCCCGCCGGGGCCCATCCGGACCGGGTTGTTGTCCCGTTCGAAGGACGCGGCCCGCATCCGCGGCCCGGCGGCCAGGCCGGCGGCGATCCGGTCGCGCACCCGCACCTCGGTGGGCACCGGGGTGAGCGAGCCGGCGGAGTAGGCGCTGGTGAACCCGTGGTCGAGCAGGATCCGGGCGTTGCGCTCGGCGATCGCCAGGTGTTCGTCCGGGCTGGGCATGTGCCGGAAGAAGCTGACGTCGACCGGCGGGTTGAACGACGGGTCGACGTGGCCGACCGCGGACGGGAACGTCAGGTGGCAGTGCGACTCGACCAGGCCGGGCATGACCGTGGCGCCGCGGCAGTCGACCACCCGGTCGTCCGGCCCGGTTTCCGTGCCGCCGCCGGGCCGGACGCTCTCGATCCGGTCGCCGCGGACCACGACGTCTCCCGGGACCGCGGGGGAGCCGGTGCCGTCGAAGACGCGTCCGCCGGTGAAAACGACTCTGGGTGCCATGTCCGTCCTCCTGGCCGAAGATCATGCGCCGAGCATGGTGTAGCCGCCGTCGGCGACCAGGAAGCCGCCGGTGATGTGCCCGGCGTCTTCGGTGGCGAGGAACAGCGCCGCCCCGGCGAGCTCCTCAGGCCGCGGGATCCGGCCCATCGGGGTGGCGTCCCGCAGCTTCTCGGCGCGGCCGGTGCGCCAGTCCTCACGGCCGAGCGTGGCTTCGGTTTCGATGAAGCCGGGCGCGAACACGTTCACCCGCACGGTGGGGGCGAAGGCGTGGGCGTAGGACTTGGTCAGGCCGATGATCCCGGCCTTGGCCGCCGCGTACTGGGGGGCGCGGGCGCTGCCGCGCGCGACGACGGTCGAGCCGATGTTCACGATCGCGCCGCCGCCCTGGGCGAGCATCCGGTCGCCGAACTCGTGGGTGCACAGCAGCGTGCCCTTGATGTCGACGGCGAGGACGTGGTCGACCGACTCCTCGGTGAGGTCCCGCCAGGACATCTGGTCGCGGGCGACGTCGCCGACGTTGTTGACCGCGACGTCGACCCGGCCGAAGTGGCTCCAGACCTCGTCGGCCATCCGGCGGATCTGCGCGTGCTCGGAGATGTCGGCTTGGACGAGGAACGCCTTGCGGCCCAGCTCCTCGACGCGGGCCGCGGTGCGCTCGGCGCCGGCGCGCGAGCCGCGGTAGTGCACGGCGACGTCGGCGCCCTCGGTCGCGGCCCGGACGGCGATCTCGGCGCCGAACCCGGTGCCGGCGCCGGTGACGAGGACGGTCTTGCCGGTGAAGCGCACGGAAGTTCTCCTTCAGACGAGGGTGCGGCCGCCGTCGGCGTACAGGACGTGTCCCGTGACGAAGGCGGCTTGGTCGGAGCAGAGGAACAGGATCGGCCCGGTCAGGTCGGCCGGGGTGCCGAGCCGCCCGGCCGGGACGAGCGCGGTGAGGCCGTCGCGGACGCCGGGCTTTCCGAGGTGGTCGTGGGTGAGGCCGGTTTCGGTGTAGCCGGGCGCGACGGCGTTGACCGTGACGCCCGAGGCCGCCCACTCGCGGGCCATCACCCGGCACAGCTGGTTGACGGCGCCCTTGCTCGCGGCGTAGGGCGCGTGGTGCGGGTGGGCGAGCAGGCCGGAGACCGACGACAGGTAGACGATCCGGCCGTACCCGCGGGCGACCATCAGCGCGCCCGCCGCCTTGCCGGTCCAGAACGCGCTGTCCAGGTTGACCGAGGTGATCCGGCGCCAGACGTCGTCCGGAGTGTCGAGGACCGGTCGCCGGTCGTTGACGCCGACGGCGTGGACGAACACGTCCAGCCGGCCGAGCAATCCATCGGCGCGGGTGACGCATTCGCGCCCGCCGCCGGCGTCGGTGAGGTCGGCGCGCAGCGTGCGAAGTCCCTTCTGCGCCAGTTCGTCGAGACGCTGGTCGTCGACGTCGGCGACGACCACGTCCGCACCGGCCTCGGCGAGCGCGAGCGCGGCCGCGCCGCCGATCCCGCCCGCGCCGGCGACCAGCGCGCCCTTGCCCCGCAGACCCAGCCAGTCCACTTCCGCTCCCTGCTCTCGACCTGGCGGCGACGCTAGGGCGCGGCTCGCCGTCACGGAACGGATGTGTCATTCAATGGCAGGGTCTCCCGTCCGCGCCGGGCGTGCTGCTGGGATCGGGGCATGACGAGACTGCCCCGCCTGTCCCCGGCCGGCCTGGACGACGACCAGCGCGCGCTCTACGACGCCATCGCCGGTGGTCCCCGCGCGGGCGGCCCGTTCCCGCTCACCGACGCCGCGGGCGTGCTGACCGGGCCGTTCAACGCGATGCTGTTCGCCCCCTCGACCGGGCAGGCTCTGCAGGGGCTGGGTGCGGCCGTGCGGTACGAAACCGCGCTCGGTGACCGGGCGCGGGAGCTGGCGATCCTGGCGGTGACGGCGCGGTGGGACTGCGCGTTCGAGCGGTACGCGCACGAACCGGCCGCCCGTGCGGCCGGGGCGACGGAGGCCCAGCTCACCGCGGTCGGCGCGCTGACGCTGCCGGACGGCCTCTCCACCGTCGAAGCGGCGGTCCTGCGGTTCGTGCTCGCGCTGCTGCGGGACGAGGACGTCGACGACGTGACGTACACCGACGTCTTGCCAACCATTGGCAACCGCGTGGCCGTGGAGCTGACGACGCTGGTGGGCTACTACGCGACGCTCGCTCTCCAGCTGCGCGTCTTCCGAGTCACCGTCCCCGTGGAGCGCCCGTGAAGCTCGTGACCTTCGACGACGGCCTGGTCGGCCGCATCGCCGACGACCTGGTCCTGGAACTCGATACCGCCTCGGCGCGCGAGTTCTTCGAACGCGGCGGGAGCGTGCCCGAGACCGGGCGGCGCTTCCGGCTCGCCGAAGTCCGGCTGCGCGCGCCGATCGTGCCGAAGAAGTTCTTCCACACGGCGGGGAACTTCCGCGAGCACCACGACGACCTCGCCCGCGTCAGCTGGTCGCACCCGGTCAACAAGGGCATCGTGTTCTTCCAGAACGTCGACGCGATCATCGGCCCCGGCGACCCGATCGTGTACCCGTCGCACTTGACGAACGAGCTGGACTACGAGCTCGAAATGGCCGTCGTGATCGGGAAGCCCGGGAAGTTCTTCACCGCCGAGCAGGCGGCCGAGCACATCGCCGGGTACCTGGTGTTCAACGACATCACCGCGCGCGACATCCAGCGGCGCGAGATGGAGTCGGGGGTGTTCTCGTTCTCGAAGGCGATCGACACGTTCTGCCCGATCGGCCCGTACATCGTCACCGCCGACGAGGTCGGCGACCCGCACGACCTCGACATGGAGCTGCGGGTGAACGGCCAGGTGCGGCAGAAGTCGAACACCGCCCGGATGTCCGTCTCGATCCCGCAGCTCGTCGCGTACCACTCGCCGCAGGTCTACAGCGCGGGCGACCTCGTCACGACCGGCACGGTCGCCGGCGTCGCCGCGAGCACCGACGACCCGTTCTCGAACTACCTGAAGCCCGGTGACGTGGTCGAGGCCGAGATCGAGAAGCTCGGCGTGCTCCGCAACCGGGTCGTCTCGTGGGAAGACGCCCACGGCACCCCGCCGCCCGCCGCCGACCAGTGGCGGTGACGGATGCGCTTGGCGAACCTCGGCGGCCGGGCCGCGCTGATCACGGGTGATCGAGCCCTCGACGTCTTCGACGCCGGCGGCTTCGGCCCGGACCCGATGGACGTCCTGGAGAACTGGGCCGCGTTCACCGAGTGGGTCCGGACCTCGCCGCCCGGCTCTTCCTTGGTCGACCCGGCTCGGCTCGGGCCGCCGGTCCCGCGACCCCGGCAGGTGTTCGCGGTGGCGCTCAACTATCCGCCGCACGCGGCCGAGGCGGGGTTCGGGCCCCCGGCGGATCCGTTGGTGTTCACCAAGTTCCCGACCTGCATCGCCGGTCCACAAGAGACGGTTTCGTTGCCGGGCGACCGCGTCGACTGGGAAGTCGAACTGGTGGCGGTGATCGGCAAGGGCGGCCACCGGATCACCGAGGAGTGCGCACTCGAGCACGTCGCCGGGTTCATGATCGGCCAGGACCTGTCGGAGCGACGGATCCAGTCGCTCGGGAAGCCGCCGCAGTTCTCGCTGGCCAAGTCGTTCCCCGGTTTCGGTCCGACCGGTCCGCACCTGGTCACCGAGCTCGCCCCCGATGCCGCGATCACCTGCCTGCTCAACGACGAAGTGGTGCAGAAGGCGTCCCTCGGCGACATGATCTTCGGCGTCCCGGACCTGGTGGCCCGGTTGTCGGCGGTGTGCCCCCTGCTCCCCGGCGACCTGATCTTCACCGGCACCCCGGCCGGCGTGGGCAACCGCCGGACCCCACCGCGCTACCTGACCCCGGACGACGTGCTGACCAGCCGCATCGACGGCCTCGGTGAACTGCGCACCCGGTTCCGCGCCGGCGTGCTTACTCCAAGCTGATTGAGCACTATCGTTGCTGAATGGAGCTGAGGCAGGTCGAGCACTTCCTCGCGGTGGTGCGGTGCGGGAGTTTCACCGCGGCGGCGCAGGAGGTGCACGTGGTGCAGTCGGCGTTGAGCGCGTCGATCCGCAAGCTCGAGGCCGAGCTGGGACTGCCGCTCTTCGAGCGCACCACGCGCCGGGTGGCGCTGAGCGAGGCGGGGCGGGCGCTGGTGCCCCTGGCGCACCGGATCGTCGCGGACGTCGTCGCCGCGCGGGGTGAGGTCGCGGCGCTGGCCGGGCTGGCGAGCGGACGGGTGTCGATCGGGACGATCCAGGCGCTGAGCGTGCTCGACCTGCCGGCGAAGCTCGGCGAGTTCCGGAAGCGCTACCCGGGTATCCGCCTGCACGTCCGCGACGGCACGGTCCCCGGTCTCGCGGCCGCCGTCGCGAGTGGTGAGCTCGATCTGGCGTTCCTCGCCGGCGACCAGCCGTTGGCCGGTGACCTGTTCGGGTTCCGGGAGTGGAGCCAGCAGCTGGTGCTGCTGAGCCACCCGGGCCATCACTGGGAACGCCGGCGGCGCGTGCGGCTCGCCGAACTCGACGACGAGCCGTTCGTCGAGTTCGGCGGCAGCGGCATCCAGGCGATGGTGGCGAGCCGCTTCGCCGACGCGGGAGTGCGCCAGAACCGGGTCTGCGAGGCCACGCACCTGCCGCTGCTGGTCGAGCTGGTGGCGGCCGGGCTGGGGGTGTCGGTCGTGCCGCAGCCCGTGGCGGAGCGGTCCGGCCTGCCGTTCGCGCGCTTCGAACGGCCCGCCATCAGCCGCGCGATCCACCTCGTGGGCCGCGGTCCGGAGCCGGCCAATCCGGCGGCTCGGGCGTTGCTGACGCATCTGCTGACGTAATCCCCCGGCGCCCGACGGGTGCGAACAGCAGCGCGCATCCGAGGAGCCCCAAAGCCAGTGCCACGGTGGTGAACCCGACCAGCGCGGCGACGGCCGTCAGCGCGAGCGCGCGGACCCCGAACAGGCGCAGCAACCGGATGAGATCGGTGGTTTCGGTGTCCGCCATGCCTCGAGTATCGGCCCGGGGGAGGTAACGAGTCCAACGCATGGTTGTGCTCGGATTCAGCTCCGGAATCGCTGAGTGCCGGATGCTCAGGCCGGGGGCCGCACCAGGGTCTCCAGGTTCGCCCGGGCGATCCGCTTGCGGAATTCCCCCGCGTAGGAGGCGTCACCGGAGTCGTGCATCGTCTCGGTCATCCACACCGCCGAGGCCTGGCGCCGCCAGACGTGGTCCAGGCAGGTGTCGGAGTACTTCTCCAGCAGGCCGGCGTCACCCTTGCCGACGTACTCGACGACCGCGCGGGCGAGCACGTCGGCGTCGTGCAGGGCCAGGCTCATCCCCTCGGCGCTCATCGGGGAGATGAGGCGGGCGGCGTCCCCGACGAGGTGGAGCCGGCCGTGGCTCATGGGGCTGAACACCACGCCGCGCAGGGGCACGATCTGCTTGCTCACGATCGGTCCCGTGCGGGCGGACGGACGGCCGAACCGTGCTTCCAGTTCGGCCCAGACGCGCTCGTCCGGCCACCGGTCGACGGTGTCGGTGACCGGGCACTGCAGGTAGATGCGGCTCGCGCCGGGCCCGCGGGTGATCTGCGCCGCGAAGCCGCGGGCGTGCACGGCCATCACCGCCAGGGGGTCCGCGGGGACTTCCGCGAGGATCGTCAGCCACGCGTAGCCGAACTCGTGGGTGTGGCAGTCGAGCACGTCTTCCGGGATCGTCGGCCTGCTGACCCCGTGGTAGCCGTCGCTGCCGGCGACGACGGCGCACTCGATCACCATCACCGCACCGGCGGGATTCCGGTAGCGGACCGAGGGGTGCTCGGTGTCGATGTCCACTATGGACACATCCGCGGCCTCGAACCGGAGATCGCCGCCGTCGCGCAGGAACACCTTGATGAGGTTGCGGACGAGGACCTGCTGCGGGCAGAAGGCCGCATCGGCGTCGTCTTCACCATCGTCGGTCTTCCAGAGCCGCTCTTCGCCGTCGATGAGCAGCGGCATCTCCGGGGCATCGGGGCCGCCGGTGATCGCTTCGACGACCTCCTCGACGCCCCACCGCCGGAGCAGACGCACACCGCGGGCGTCCAAGGCTCCGGCGCGCTGCCGGTTTTCGACGTGTTCGCGGCTGTGCTTTTCCAGGATCGTGCAGTGAATCCCGCTGCGCAGCAGGAAAGTGCCGAGTGCGAGGCCGGCGATTCCGCCGCCCACGATGACCACGGCCGTGGTCTCGTTCCCCTGTGCCATCTTGGTCCTTCGCTCGAAGATCGCTGTCGATCACCACTGTGATCTCCGAGCTGATTGCCGACCACCGATAGACAGCCACAAGATAAGGGAAACCCGCCACGTCGGAGGCTAGCCCAGTTCGGCCTGGTACCGCCCCGGTGTCTGGCCGACGACGGCGGTGAACGCTTCGATGAACGTGGACGGATTGGCCCAGCCGCAGGCGATCGCGGTGCCGGTGACCGATCGGCCCTCGGTCAGGTGGAGCACGGCGTGGTGGATGCGCAGGATCGTGCGCCACCGCTGGAAGCTCATCCCGAGCTCGGTGTGGAACAGGCGGCTCAGCGTGCGCTCGCTCGCCCCGGCGGCCCGGCCGAGCTCGGCGAGGGTGGCGCCGCGGCCGGGATCGGCGTGCAGCAGCCCGGTCACGGCCAGCAGCCGGTCGTCGCGCGGTTCGGGCAGGTGCAAGGACTGTTCGGGGGCTTCGACGAGCTCGTCGATCAGGACGGCGCGCAGCCGCCGTTCGGCGTCCGGACTTCGTCCGCTGTCGCTCGTGAGGGCGAGGAGCGCCTCGCGCACCAGCGGGCTCACCGCGAACACGCTGGGCCGCAGCACGAGGTCACGGCACTCGTCGGCGGGGATGGCGAGCAGGCGGGCGTCGGTGTCGCCGTAGAAGCGGTGGGCGTGGTCGAAACCCGGCGGTGTCCAGGTGACGCGGTTGGCCGGGGCCACCCAGGTGCCCTGCTCGGTCGTGGTGGCCAGGACGCCCGCGGCCGCGTACACGAGCTGGCCGTCGGGGTGGGAATGGGCGTCGAGGTGGTAGCCGTGCGGAATCCGGCCGGCGCCCCCCGGTGTCGTGGAAAGTCGGCCGGCTTCCCGCATCAGTTCGCCGGGAAGAACAACCGCAGGCGGTCCACCCGGCCTTCGGGGTGCGCCATCAGCCAGACCACGGCCGGCGGGCAGTGCTCGGGATCGTGGGCCGGGCTGACCATCTCCATCTCCCACACGGTGAAGTCGCGGCTGGTGACGGCCTGGACGAGGTGCTGCCGCACGCCGTACGCCAGGTCCATCTCCATGCCCGCCACGGCCATGTCCGCGCCGCCCCGGTAGCCCTGACCGCTGATCATGCGCATGCCGGGCGACCAGCGGTCGGCGACGACGCCGGCGAACTCGCCGCGCCCGGCGGCGGCCAGCGTGTCGGCCGCCTCCCGCGCGCTGGCGGCGTTGCGCGCGGCGGCGTCGTCGTACGCCAGGTCGGCGGTGGCCAGCAGTGCCTCGGACAACTTCGCCCGCGCCTGGTTCAGCCGGCTGCGCACCGTGCCGACCGGAAGCTCGCAGGCGGCGGCGATCTGCTCGTACGACGTGACGTCGCTGAAGTGGCGCAACAACACCACCTCCCGCAGCGCGGGGGACAACCGGTCGATCGCGTGCCAGATCCAGTCACGGGACACGTGGTCGTCGAGGATGCGTTCGGGAGTCGCGGGATCGGCTGGCGGTCGCGGCTCCGCGACCGGCACGAGCCGGCGCGCGGCGCGCAGGCGTATGCGGCAGGCGTTGCGGACGATCGCGTGCAGCCACGGGCCGGCCGCGGCCGGGTCGCGCAGGGTTCCGATCCGGCGCAACGCGAGCAGCGCGGCGTCCTGCAGGGCGTCTTCGGCGTCCGGCCCGTGGCCCAGGATGCTCAGTGCCACCGCGCGCATGCCGGCCTGGTGCCGGGCGAGCACCATCCCGAGAGCGCTGACGCTGCCCGCCTGTGCGCTGCGCGCCAGCTCGATCTCGAGGTCGGTCACGTGTCCATTCTTCCCGGCCCGAGTCCGCGGTGACTCACACGACGGTGTGACGCACGCCATGCCCGCCGGATCGAACTTCCCGCCGTCGGCCCCATCTTGCCGGTGTCCCAGCCCCACGCGATCGGAGATTCCCATGGACATCGGCACCCACACCATCGAGCTCGACGGCGTCCGGCAGCGCTACCACGTGCACGGCCGCGGACCGGTGTGCGTCGTGCACCCCGGCGGTCCCGGCGTGGACTGGGCGTACCTGCGGATGCCGGCGCTCGAACCGCACCTGACCATGGTCTACGTCGAGCCGATCGGCACCGGCGGCTCCGGTCGGCTGGCATCGCACCCCCACGGCTACACCCGCGAACGCTACGCCCGCGCCCTGCTCGCGCTGCTCGACCACCTCGGCCTGGACACGGCCTGCCTCCTCGGTCATTCCCACGGCGGGTTCGTCGTGCAGTACTTCGCGGTGCACCACCCGGACCGCGTCGCCGGGGTGGTGCTGTACGACAGCGCGCCGGTCACCGGACCGGAGCACGGCGCCGAGGCCCAGCGCAACGTCGCGGAGTTCGCGCACCGCAACGCCGACCGCCCCGACCTGCCCGAGGTGCTGGCCGCGCTGCAGGCGACCGGGTCGATTTCGGACGACGAGGAGATGACCGGCGCCTTGCGGGGCCTGATGCCGGCGTACTTCGCCGATTACTGGGGCCGGGAGGCGGAGTTCGCGCCGCTGAGGAAGACGGTGCTCGGCACCCACATCTCCGGACTGGACGCGCAGCTGGTGCCGGACACGATCGACGACCGGGCGACGCTCGGTTCGCTGGCGGTGCCGGCGCTGGTGATCGTCGGCCGGTACGACGTGATCTGCGGTCCCCGCTGGGCGCACGAGCTGCACGACCTGATCCCCGGCTCCCGCCTCGTGGTGCTGGAGCGCAGCGGTCACTTCGGTCACCTCGAAGAGCCCGAACTGTTCGGCGAGGCGGTGGTGGACTTCGTCACCGGCGGCTGAGCCTCAGGTCGCACCCGGGGGTGCGGCGCGGATCCGCCGGTTCAGTGGGGACCGTCGCGCAGCACGCCGCGCACGTGGTCGACGGAAAGCGACTCGGGTGCGAAGCAGGTCAGTAGCCAGGTCGCGCCGGCCCGCGTGTACGTCGCGCTGTCCTCCCCGGGTTCGACCTCCGCGACGTAGTCGAACGGCCCGGTCCCGGTGCGCAGCGCCTCGACCTGGGCCACGGCTTCGGCGAAGCGGTCGGCCGAGCCGAGGTTCACCGGGAAGTAGCCGTCGAGGCGGGCGGCCCGGCGCATCGGGTTGAGCTTGCCGGGGAAGCCCGCCGCCCAGATCGGGATCCGCCGCGCCGGCGTCGGCAGGAACCGGATGCCGTCCACCGTGTAGTGCTCGCCGCGGTGGTGCACGACGTCGCCGGACCAGGCGGCGGCGAGGATGGCCAACGCTTCGTCGAGCATGCGGGCGCGGACCCGGTCGTCGCACTCCTCGCCGGTGCGGGAGAACTCCTCGCCGAACCGGTCGCCGCCGAGGCCGACGCCGAGGGTGAGCCGGCCGCCGCCGAGGCGGTCGAGGGTGGCGGTCTCGCGGGCGAGCTTGGCGGGGCGACGGCGGCTGATCGCGCTGACCATCGGCCCGAAGCGCAGCCTCGACGTGGCGGTGGCGATCGCGGCCAGGGTGATCCACGGGTCGGCCGCGGCGGCCACCGGTTCGCGCCAGCGGAGGTGGTCCCAGACGAAGAAGCCGTGCCAGCCCGCTTCTTCGGCCTCGGCGGCGAGGCGGGCGACGAGCGCCGGGTCGGCCAGATCGTCGAAGAGCGGGAGCCAGAGCGCGTGCTGTGAGGTCATACCCGGAACGCTACGAAGGCGAAGCCATCGGGAAAAGCGATGAAATCTGGCCGATTTGATAAGCTGTGCTGATGCTGGATCTGCGTCACCTCGTCACCCTCGACGCCGTCGCGGCCGAAAGCACGTTCGGCCGGGCCGCGGAGCGCCTCGGCTACACCCAGTCCGCCGTCAGCCAGCAGATCGCCGCGCTGGAGAAGTCCCTCGGCGGCGCGGTGTTCGACCGGCCGGGCGGCCCGAAACCGGCGCGCCTGACGCCGCTCGGAACCCTGGTGCTGGAGCACGGGCGTGAGCTGCTCGCCCGCGCCGCGGCCGCCGAAGACGCGGTCGAGCGGCCCGCGCCGGCGCGGGCCGGATCGACATCGGGACGTTCCAGAGCGTCACCAACGCGCTGCTGCCCACCGTGGTGCGCAGACTGCGGGACGAGCACCCCGCCGCCGACGTCCGGCTCTTCGAGGAGGAGTCCGCCGAGCCGCGGATCGGCGAGCTCGATCTGCTGTTCTTCGACGGTCGCGTCGGCGGCGAGGTCGAGCAGACCCGGATCCTGATCGACCCGTACGCGGTGGTCGCGCGCCGCGGAGTCTTCCCGCCGGGACCGGTGCCGCTCGCCGCCCTGGACGGCGTCGCGATGGTCGCCCAGCCGCCGATCTGCGACCAGGCGCGGGTCGAGCGGGTGTACGCCGGAGCCGGCGTCGCGCCGCGGATCGTGTTCCGCACCGCGGACAACCGCGGGGTGCTCTCGATGGTGCGCGCCGGGCTCGGGATCGCCGTGCTGCCCCGGCTGGCCCTGGACATCCGGCCGGACGACGACGTTCTCACCGCCCACCCGCTCGACCCCGTGCTCACGCCGCGCGAGATCTGGCTGGCGTGGCCCGCGAACCGGACGCTGTCCCCGCTGGCCGAGCGCGCCCGTGAGCTGGCGCTCGGCCTGGCCGTGGACGGAGAGGCGTAGGCCTGAGCCGCTGCTCGCACCGGCCATCCCGGAGTAGCAGGGTCAATCCTGCTGTCCCCGGGCGTGGTCCAGCACCGCCCGCGCGTCATCGGGGGAGGTTTCGCCGCGCCACGCGATGTACCCGTCGGGCCGGACCAGGACGTACCGGGCCGCGTAGAGACCGTGCAGGTCCGGCCGGTTGAGCCGGTACCGCTTCAGCGGCACACCGGTCGCCGCCGCGGCGGCTTCCCATTCGGGCGCGGGCTGCGCGGCGATCTCGAGGAGCGTGAAGCCGGGGCCGAATTCGTCCTGCACCGACCGATTCCGGTCGAGCCACTGGTGCGGCAGCCGGTTGCCCGGGGCACCGGAGGGCCGGTACTCCGAACCGGTGGACACCGGTGCGGGGCCGTCGTCGGGGACGACCAGGGGTGAGTCCGGGGACGCGGTGCCGAGCACGAAGCCGAGGGTGTACATCTCGGCGGTCTTGGCCTGGCGGATCAGCTCGGCCGTCTTGGCGCGCAGGGCCCGGCCGTCGGGTCCGTCGTCGTCCAGCCCCGCCGCGGCGAGTTCGCCGGTCAGCACCCGCATGTTCCGTTCGGCTTCGGCGATGGCGCGCCGGGCGATGGGACGGCGTTCGGTCTCGTAGGAGTCGAGCAGGCCGTCGCCTGCCCACCCGTGCAGTGCGGCCGCGAGCTTCCAGCCGAGGTCGGCGGCGTCCCCGATGCCCGTGTTGGCGCCGAAGCCGCCCCACGGCGGGTTCTGGTGGGCGGCGTCCCCGGCGAGGAAACAGCGGCCGTCCCGGTAGCGGTCGGCCACCAGCATCCGGGCGGTCCAGGGATCGGTCGCGGTGACGGTGATGAGTTCTTCGGCGCCGATCATGCGGTGGACCGCTCGTTCGTACCACGTGGCGTCGGCGTCTTCCGGGGCGTTGATGATGATGGCCCACCACAGGTCCTCGGTGTCCAGGGTGCCCATCAGGCCGTTGACTTCGGGGTTGACCACCCAGTACTGCACGGCCCGGCCCATGCGGTGGCGGGCCGACAGCCCCGGCGCGTCGAAGATCACCTGGACGTTGCGGATTTCGTGACTGCGGCCGGTGAGCGGGATGCCGGACGCCCGCCGGACGGTGCTGCGGGCGCCGTCGGCGCCGACCAGGTAGCGGCCCCGCACCACGCGTTCCTGCCCCGCTTCGTCCGTCGCGGTCGTGGTGACGCCGTCGGCGTCCTGCTCCACGCCGATCAGGGTCCAGCCCCATCGCGCGCTGACCGTGTTCCGGCGGGCGAGGGTCTCGCGCAGCGCCTCTTCGACGTGGTTCTGCGCGCACCAGAGCGCGGGTTCGGCCAGCTCCGATCGCTGGATGTCGCTGAGCGCGAAGACACCGTCGAAGCGCTCCAGCCGGTGCCCGGTGAGCGAGGTGCAGAAGACGGCCGAATCGGACCACCCGAAGGGCAGGCGCGCGTTGTCGCGCACGGCGCCGGCGATGCCGAGACGCCGGAAGATCTCCATCGAGCGGGGGTTCATCTGCTTGCACCGCGGGGAGGCGAGGCTCGGTTCCGGCCGCGGTTCGAGCAGGACGCAGCCGATGCCCCGGGCGCCGAGCTCGTGGGCCAGGGTCAGGCCGACCGGGCCGCCTCCGGCGATGACGACCTCGGTGGTCTCCGGGTGATCGGTGCTGCTCGTCATGGCGAGGCTCCCCAGCCAGTCGGTGTGATCGTCTCGGCGCAGAGTACGGCGGACAGGGCTTCGCGGTCCAAAGGTAGGAACTCTGCGCTGTCAAGACCGGTGCGGGATCTTGTCTCGCGTTGTCTCCTTGAGAGGTGTTTGTGCGGATCAGGTGGGCCTTTCGCCGTGAATTCGGGTGTCCCACTACGTCTCAGCTCAGGCTATATTCATCTGATGTCTGTCCACTGACCCGCCGGAGAACCCCGATGCGAATCGCCACCGTCGTCGCGCACCTGGTCACCGCCGCAGCCGTTGTCGCGGCTGTCGGTGCCACTCCCGGAAGACCCCCGGACGTCCTCTACGCCGCCCCGTCCGGCCACGGCTCCGTCTGCACTTCCCCCGCTCCGTGCGACCTCGCCACAGCGCGGGACCGCGTTCGCGCGCTCGTCCCGCGGGCCGCCGGGGACGTCGTGGTCGAACTGCGCGGCGGCACCTACTCGCTGACCACGCCGTTGCGGCTGGGCGTGCAGGACTCCGGCCGGCCGGGGCACCGCGTCGTCTACCGCGCGGCCGCCGGGCAGACCCCGGTGTTCAGCGGCGCGATGAAGATCGGCGGTTTCCGGAAGACCGACGCCGCCAAGAACATCTACCGCGCCCCGGTGCCGAAGGGGGTGGCGAGCCGGGAGCTGTTCGTGGACGGCGTCCGCGCGCAGCGGGCCCGCACCGCCCAGGATCCGGGCGGCTTCTCCGTGTCCTCCACCGGATTCACCACCGCCGACGCGTCCTACACGGCGTGGACGAACGCCGCCCGGGTCGAGGTGGTCGCGAACAACGGCTGGAAGCAGCTGCGCTGCCCGCTGGCCTCGATCACGCCCGGCGCCTCGGGCGGCTCGGCGCTGACCGTCGACCCCGGCTGCTGGAACAACAACCACAACTCCGTCCCCAACCCGAGCTTCCCCTTCAATGGCGCGGGATTGCCGAGCCTCGACCGCGTCACCTGGCTCGAAAACGCGTACCAGCTGCTCGGCACACCCGGCCAGTTCTACCTCGATCCCGATGCCGGCTACCTCTACTACGTGCCGCGTCCCGGTGAGGACCTCGCGAAGGCCGACGTCGAACTGCCCGTCGCGCCGGAACTGCTCGACCTGGCCGGGACTCCCGGGCACCTGGCGCCGCTCGACGACACCGACTGGCGCGCCACCTACACCGGCAGCTGGAACTACTCGAACGGCCGCCACCTCGGCGACCTCGGCGCCGACGTGCACTACACCCAGAACAACGGCGACGCCTTCAGCTACACGTTCACCGGCACCGGCCTCCAGGTCCTGACCGAGACGAACTCGGACGAAGGCGACATCGACGTCTACGTCGACGGCGTCAAGAAGCAGACGGTGTCGGCCAAGAGTGCCGAACGGCTCGCGCAGCAGGCCGTCGTCTCGGTCACCGGGCTGGCCAAGGGCAAGCACACGGTCCGCGTGGTCAAGGCCGGTGGCGACTACCTGCTCATCGACGCTTTCACCGTGATCCCCGACGTCGTCGCGCCGGTGCACGACGTCGCCTTCGAGGGGATCACGTTCGCCTACACGACCTGGACCGCCCCGAACACCGCGGGCTACATCGACAACCAGGCCGGGATCCTCTGGGACCCGGCCACCCGGACGCCGACCCGGATCCCCGCGGCCGTGCAGGTGCACCGCGGCGCGCGGATCACCTTCACCGGCGTGACCGTGCAGCACACCGGGACCAGCGGCATCGACCTCGCCGACCAGACCCAGGACTCGACGGTGTCCGGCGGCTCGATCACCGACGTCGGCGGCAGCGGCGTCGCGGTGGGGGAGGTCGACGACTACTACCAGACCCAGCCGTCGCTGATGACCAGCGGCAACACCGTGGCCGGCAACATCGTGCAGCGGCCCGGCCAGGAGTACCAGGACGCCGTCGGCGTCTGGGTGGGCCACAGCCGCGGGACCACGTTGTCCCACAACGACATCGGCTACACGCCGTACTCGGGCGTGTCGATCGGCTGGGGCTGGGGCTGGGCGTCGAGCTGCGCGCTGCAGGCCAAGCAGGGCCTGCCCGACCCGTGCCTGCACGGCACGACCTACACCGGCGGCAACCACGTCGTCGGCAACCACGTGCACAGCGTGATGGGCGTGTTGTTCGACGGCGGCCCGATCTACACCCTCGGCGGCCAGGCGGCGCCGTCGGAGTTCGTCGGCAACGTGCTCGGGGAGTGCATCGACGGCTGCAACATGATCTACCACGACGAGGGCAGCTCGCTGTGGGACACCCACGACAACGTGGTGAAGTTCAGCAACGGCTCGTCGTGGCTGCACCTGTGGACACCGACCATCCACGACGACTACATCCACGGCAACTTCACCGACACCCCCCAGTACGAGAACAACGGCACCGACGTCACCGTCGAACAGTCCACAGTGGTCTCCGACGGTCGCTGGCCCGCGGCGGCGCAGGCGATCATCGACGCCGCCGGGCCGGGCACGCCGCCGGGCAAGGTGCTCGACGACGACGACCTCCGGATCTCCTACTTCGGCAGCTGGCGCTCCAGCGGTTCGCGCACTTACGGCGACCTGGAGAACGGGGTGCACTACAGCCAGCAGGACGGCGATTCGGCGTCGGTCACCTTCACCGGGACCGGTATCAGTTTCCTCACCGAAACGAATTCCGACGAAGGTGACATCGGCGTCACGCTCGACGGGGTTTCGAAGGGAACCGTCAGCGCGAACACCGCCCAACGGCAAGCCCAGGTCCCCGTTTATTCGGTGACCGGGCTCGCCGCCGGGCGGCACACGCTGACCGTGTCGAAACTGAGCGGTAGCTATTTCCTGGTGGACGGCTTCCGCGTCCGGTAGCGGCTCAGTAGTCCAGCGACCGGAGGTCGACCGCGTCGGCCATGGCCTGCATGCCGGCTTCGTTCGGGTGGATGTGATCACCCGAGTCGAAGCCGGCTCGCAGCGCCGCAGGATCGGAGGGGTCTTGCAGCGCCTTGTCGAAGTCGGCGACGCCGTCGAACTGCCCGCTGGTGCGGATCCAGGCGTTCGCCGCCCGGCGGATCGACTCGCCGTGCTCGCTGTAGCCGCCCGATCCCTTGTCCGGCGACATGGTCCCGCCGATGATCCGCACCCCGGCCGCGTGCGCCTGCCGGATCAGCGCGCCGTACCCGTCGATCAGGTGCTGCGCGGTCAGCGGAACGCCGCCGGGGCCGGCGTTGTTGCCGATGTCGTTGATGCCCTCCATCAGGATCACCGTCCGGACACCGGGCTGCGCCAGCGCGTCATGGGCGAACCGCTTGAGCGCGCTGACGCCCTGCCAGATGTTCGGCACGTCGGTCAGCACCCGGTTGCCGCCGATCCCGGCGTCGACCACCGCGGTCGGCCGCGGTCCGGCGAGCCGGCGGGCGAGGTCGTCCGGCCAGCGGCGGTAGGCGCTCGCCGGGGTGTTGTAGCCGTCGGTGATGGAGTCGCCGAACGCCACCACGGTGCCGCGCGCGGTGGGGGAGACGACGTCCAAACCGGACAGGTAGTACCAGGAAGTCGTGGCGGCGACGTAGTTCCCGTCGTCGGTGTCGGCCGCGTGGTCGCCCGGCTTCGAGAGGTAGGAGACGTCGAACGCGTCGGAGTGCCAGGTCGCCGAGCTGGTCGCCTGGGGCAGGTACAGGCTCACGAGCAGGTTCTGCTCCGCGCGCACCGACATCGCGACCGGGTCGCTGACGGCTTCCTGGCCCGCCGGGATCGTCAGCGTTCTCGCCCGCGAAAACGTCACCGCGCGCCGGGATCCTTCGACGGCGGTCGCCTTCTCGGACTGCAGCGCCACGCTGACGGCGCCGACGGCGAGGGGGGTGGTGCCGCGCAAGTTGGACAGGTGCAGACGTAGACCGTCCCCGCCGACGCTGGGGTGCACGACCATCCGCAGCGTCTGATCGGTGAAGTTCGGCCCGCCGATCGTCATGCTCGGCGACCAGACCGAAATCGGCCGGTGTGCGGAGGAATCCATTTCCGCGACGGCTGTACCAGTGCTGCCGGAAATCAGGGAAAGGATTATCGCCGCGATCGTCAGTGTCTTTTTTGTCATCGCCGGAAACCACCTCTTCGGTAGGGGATCTCCAGTATTGCCACGCATTCACGAAAATAGCCAGCAGTATTTCAGTGGGCCGGTGTTCAGGCGAGTTCGTCACCGTAATCGGCCGGGCGGGTGCGGAGCTTGGCCGCGATCCGGGCGAGTGCCAGCCGGTCGGTTTTCGTGAGGGGGTCGAGCACGAGCTCGCGGACCGAGCGCACGTGGACCGGTGCCGCGGCGACGACGACCTCGTGGCCGGCGTCGGTGAGGGCGGCGAGCGTGTAGCGGCCGTCGGCGGGGTCGGGGGAGCGGGTGACCCAGCCGCGGTTCTCCAGGCGCTTGACCACATTGGACAGCCGGGAGAGCGACCCGTTGGTCAAGTAGGCCAGCTCGCTCATCCGGATCCGGTGGTCCGGGGCCTCGGAGATCTGGCTGAGCGTCATGTACTCGAACAGCGTCAGGCCCGCGGTGTGCTGCAACGGCGCCTCGAGCCGGCCGGGCATCAGGAGCGCCAGCGAGATCAAGCCGGTCCAGGCTTCCTTCTCCGCGGCGTCGAGCCACCGCGGCTCGTCCGCGGCGCCGCCGGGACCCGGGCTGGTGATCGAGGCCATCGGGCCACTGTACCGCCCCGCCTTGACTTCACTCTTGAAGTGACGGCAGACTGGGATTACTTCAATATTGAACTCAAGGAGTGAGCAGGATGGCCGTTGCGCTGATCAACCCGGACGGGCACGTCGTGGTCCCGGACTACCACCACGTCGCCGTGGCCACCGGCGGCAAGCAGATCCACATCGCCGGCCAGGTCGCCTGGGACGGGAACGGCACCCTGGTCGCACCCGGCGACCTCACGGGCCAGGTCGCGCAGGTGTACCGGAACGTCGCCAAGGCGCTGGCCGCGGCGGGCGCCACGTTCGCCGACGTCGTCCGCTTCACCTGGTACGCGGCCGGGTGGCGGCGCGAGATGTACGACGCCTTCCGGGCCGGCGTCGAGCAGGCGGTGAAGGAACTGGACATCACCACGGCGCCACCCGCGGCGCTGATCGGCGTCGAGATCCTGTTCGACCCGGAAATCCTGGTCGAAGCCGAGGTGACCGCCGTCGTGGACCGGTGAGCGGAGCCGCCGAGCGGCACCCGGCGGTTTGCGTGCCCGGTCAGGGACCGGCTTCGAGCAGGTCGAAGACCTGCACGCGGCCCGGCCGGCGGGCGGCACAGGTCAGCGGGCGGTCGAGGGAGCGGAACCGTTCGCGCAGCACCACGGTGCACGCGGGGTCGTCGAAAGTCACCCGCCAGCGCTCGTCGCCGTCACGCTCGGCGGCGACGAGGCGGAGGTCGTCGACCCCACGCGCGCCGGTGGCGGCGCGGGCGTGGTGGTGCGCCGTCTGGACGACCGGGGGCAGCGACGACCGGCCGCGGAGTTTGGCCGGCTCCAGGATTCCCTCCGCGTAGGAGCGGACGATGCCGGCCGCCTCGGCCGGGTCGACGCCGCCGAAGGTGAAACCGTGCGGCAGCAGCACGACCGCGGGAGCGAACCGGCACCCGCCGAGGTGACTGCACTCCCACGTGCCGTCCGGGTCCGCGCCGGCCAGTGCCGCGGCGAGCGGACGGCCGCGAACCGCGCAGCAGGGGTCGTGCTTGCCGTGCGTGCACACCAGGGTGAGCGGCCGCGCCCAAGACCGTCCACTGTGGAACGGAAGGGTCGCGAGCTCGGTGGTGTCCCGGTATTCGCCCGTGAGGATGCCTTCGTGACCGGGCCGGGAGTCGACCCGGAACCACCGGCGCGGCCCGGTGTCGCGCCGGCGGCCCGGACGGCGGATGAGCGCGACCCGGCCGCCGTACCGGGCCGCCCAGGTCGTCAGCGCGGCGGGCTCGAGGCCCGGGCTGGTCAGCGCCAGCTGCTCCCACGGGCCCGGGTGCTCGATCAGCAGCCAGTGGTCGGCCGGAGGTGCGGTGCCTTCACGGCGGTCGCCGGCGGCGTCCGCCAGATCGGCGCAGCGCCCCCACGCGGGGGCGCTCATGCGGAGCCGGCCACGAGCACGCCTTCTCGCAGCAGCCGGCGCACGAGGACGAGCTGGTCCGGTTCGTCGAGGCCCGGGATCGCGCCGACGTGCCAGGTCCGCCCGTCGAGCAACGCGCGCACGGCCGTCGAAGTGGTGCCGGGCAACGAGATCCGCCGGTCCGTCAGCTCCAGCACGGTGCGGCCGTCGGCGGTGTCTTGGACGCGGTGGCGCAGGCAGGTGCGGCGGCGCACGGCGTCCCCGGCGGTGAGGTCCCGCGCGAAGGCCGCGGCCGCGATCGGGCGGACGGGTTCGGGCCGCCCGCCCGGCCACACCCGGTCGCGCACGTGCCGGGCCACGGCCTCGGCCGGGACGCGCGCCAGCGCCTCGATCAGGGCGTCCCGCACCGGCCCGACGTGCTCGGCGGCCTGGCCGGGGTCGGCGACGTCGATCCCCAGTGGCAGGGAGGCGCGCAGGCGCTCGTCGGAGGCGACGAGCGCCGCGAGCGCTTCGACGAGCGCGAACCGGGTGACGACGTGGATGCCGATGGTCAGGTGGGCGGAGACGTCCCCGAGCGCGGTCGCGGAGTGCAGCCAGCCGCGGGGGAGGTACATCAGGTCACCGGGTTCGAGCACGGCGTCGATGACCGGGGTGTCGTCGCGGGCGCGGGCGGCGACGGCGTCGGCGTGCGCGCTCCACGGCTGCGTGCGCAGCGGGGCGGGGTGGACGGGGGCGTGCACGGACCAGTGCTTGCGGCCGGCGAGCTGCAGCACGAACACGTCGTGCACGTCGTAGTGCGCGGAGAACCCCTGCGACGACGGCGGGGTGATGTAGGCGTTGGCCTGCACGGGGTGGCCGAGCTCGTCGGCGAGGCCGACGGCGAAGTCGACGACGGCGGGCCAGGTGCGGTGCAGGGCCTGCAGCACGATCGTGCTGCCGTCGGCGAACAGCGCGGCGACCTTGTCGTCGCGAACCTGGTCCCCGATCTCGGCGCCGACTCCACCGCCCCCGGTGAACGAGCGGGAGTCGAGCACCTCGCCTTGGCGGGCCAGACGCAGGAAGGGCGTCCGCAGCCCGCGGCGGGACAGCAGTTCGTCGGCGCCGTCGAGGTCGAGCAGGTCCCGGAAGCCGGCAGCGTCGGCGGCGCGACGCAGCAGGGGGGTTCGGCCCCAGTGCTGCGCGGCGAAGGCGTCGACGTCGGGACCGACCAGGCGCGGCAGCACCTTCCCGTGCGGCGGAGCGCCCGCCGGCACCGAGGAAGGCTCGGTGCCGGCGGTGGGCTCGTTCAGGTCAGTTCGCGCCACTGTCCGCGCCGCCGTCGGCTCCACCGTCGTGCTGGCCCGGCGTGCCTCCGCCGGCGCCCGAGTCGGCCGGTCCTTCGGCGCCGCCGTCGGCTCCGCCGTCGTGCTGGCCCGGCGTGCCCCCGCCGGCACCGGAGTCGGCCGGTCCTTCGGCGCCGCTGTCCGCGCCGCCGTCGTGCTGGCCGGGTGTGCCTCCGCCGGCACCGGAGTCGGCGGGACCTTCCGGACCGCTGGTGGAGCTGGTGGAGATGTCGTCGTCGTTCAGGCTCATGTCGGTTTCCCTTCGGCGGTTCCGGCCGATCGCCGGTGAGCCGCCGGTTACCCCAGATGGCGGCTGTTCAAGCATTCCGGCGGGCGAACCGCCCACCCGCGTCCGGCCACGCGGCGGCCCCGGCGGACATTCACCCGGACAATATGAATCAGTTTTTGGCGTCGGGGCAATTCCGGATCGGGTCACAAGAGGGCAACAACTGCGCATCTCACTCTTTCGAGTGGACTACCACTCACGATGGGTCACTCGGGCTGAAACTGGTAACTCCGATGGCGGATCTCACGACTGTCGGGACGTCTCTCATTCGTGGTCGGTCACATTCCGTGCCTGATCCTGGACGAAAGGTCGGTCGCCCATGGGTGCTCATGGTCCGACGTTCCTGGCCACCAGGGGGCACGTCTCCGACCGGTGGCGACCCCGGCTCGCGGCGCGCAACCGGTGGCTGCTCCTCGCTCTGGCCACCGCCGCGGTCGTCCCGGCCGACGACGGCGGTGACGTGTGGGCGATGGCCGCGGTGTTCGCCGTGGCCGGTGCCTCGGTCCTGGCCTACCGGGCGCTGGTGCGCGCGGCGGCGAAGGTCGAAGCCGCACTGGACGACGAACTCGACACCCGGTGATCCCTCGATTCGGCTGAGCGCGGATTTCGTTCCGTTTTGCTTGCGCCCGCCGGAAAGCGCTCCACCGGATCGTGAGTAATGGCGGATGACCGCGCTGATTCAGGCCTTGAGTTCCTTGCGTTCCCGCTGTGCCGGCGGTGGACAGTCGAGGACCTTCGCGCGCCGTTCAGCGGTGCACGGCGAGCCGCCAGAGCGAAGTGACTTCGGCCGCGCGCGCTGCGTGCAACGGATCGTCCGGATCGGACGCGCGGGGGTGGCGCGGCCGCGTGTCGGTCTTGCCGACCACCGTCAACCCGGCGGCGTCGATCGCTTCGAGGAGATCGGCCCGCGACCGCAGCCCGAGGTGCTCGGCGAGGTCGGACAGCACCAGCCATCCCTCGCCGCCGGGCTCGAGGTGCTTGCCCAGCCGATCCAGGTACCCGCGGAGCATCCGGCTGCCCGGGTCGTACACCGCGTGCTCGATCGGCGACGTCGGCTTGGCCGGCAGCCACGGCGGGTTGCAGACCACCAGGGGTGCCTCGCCGGGTGGGAACAGGTCCGCCTTGACGAACCGCACGCGGTCGGCGAACCCGAGCCGGTCGAGGTTGTCCTGTGCGCAGTCCAGCGCCCGCTGGTCGAGGTCCGTGGCCACCACGGATTCCACGCCGCGGCCGAGCAGCACCGCGGCGAGCACGCCGGAGCCGGTGCCGATGTCGAACGCGAGCCTGGTCGACGGGAGCGGAGCCGCGGCCACGAGGTCGACGTACTCGCCGCGGGCCGGCGAGAACACCCCGTAGTGCGGGTGGATGCGAGCGCCGAGCCCGGGCACCTCGACACCCTTGCGCCGCCACTCGTGCGCGCCGATCACGCCGAGCAGTTCGCGCAACGACACGACCGACGGCCGGTCCGCCGGGCCGTAGGCCTCCGTGCACGCCTCCCGCACGTCGGGCGCCCGGCGCAGGGGGACGACGTGCCCGGGCTCCACGGGCACGAGCAGCTTGCCCAGCAGCTGGGCCTGCCGCGCCTGCCGCTGGCGGTGCAGGTGGAACCCCTCGGCGGCGCTCTTCGCCGGACGTCGCTTGCCCGCCCGGTCGATCCGCCTGCCCACGGCCTTCAGCAGCTGCCGCGCGTTCTGGAAGTCGCCGCGCCACAACACGGCCGTGCCCTCGACGGCCAGGCGGTAGGCCTCGTCGGCGGTGAAGTCGTCGTCGGCCACGACGATTTCCGACGGCGGCGGCGCGTTGTTCTCCGACCGCCACTCGGCGGTCAGCTCTTCGCCGTCCTCGACCCAGCGGACGAGCATCGATTTCCCCCAGACCACGGTTTTCCCGGCACCCCACGATGTCAGACGCGGGTCCACCACGAACGGGCGCCCGGGCTACCCGAGGCGCACGGCGGCGTCGTGGAACGCGCGGCGGACCGCCGAGACGTCCTGGGCCCGGCTCGGGTGCACGCGGTTCGTCAGCAGCACGTAGTACCGGCGGCGGACGGGCTCGACCCACAGGCTCGTGCCGGTGAACCCGGTGTGGCCGTAGGAATCCGGCTGCAGCGCGGTACCGACGGGCGAACCGGGGACGTCCAGGCCCTGCCACGCCAGCCCTCGGCGCAACCCCCGCGTGTGGCAAGCGATCATCTCCGCGTGCGTCTCCGGCTTCAGCAGCGGGGATGCGCCCGTCGCCAGGATCCGGCCCAGGCGCGCCACGTCCGACAGCGGCGCGAACAGGCCCGCGTGCCCGCAGATCCCGCCCAGCACCACCGCGTTCTCGTCGTGGACTTCGCCGGTCACGACCCGGCCGCGCCACGGGCAGTCCTCGGTGGCCACCGCGTCGTCCACCGGGCCGAACCCCGTGTCCGGCAGGCCCGCCGGGGTCGTCACCAGGTCCGCGACCAGGCGGTCCAGCGGCCGGCCCGAAGCCGCCGAGGCGATCAGGCCCAGCAGGATGAACCCCTGCGACGAGTACTCCACCCGGCTGCCGGGCGGGGCCGGCAGCGGGGTCGTCCGGATGGCTTCCAGCAACTTCGTCCGCGTCGGGAAAGTGCGCCACAGCGGTGTCCCGCCGGGCAGGCCCGACGTGTGGGTCAGCAGCTGCCGCACGGTGATCGACGCCTTGTCGGTGCCCGCGTAGGACGGCAGGAACTCCGGGAGCGGGTCGTCCAGCGACAGCTCGCCGCGCTCGGCCAGTGCGGCCACCACCAGGCCGACGATCGGCTTGGTCACCGAGGCCAGGTCCCAGCGGCTCGCCTCCGTGACCGGTGGTCCGTCCCACCAACGCGCGCCCAGCGTTCCCTGGTCGAGCACGTCGTCCGCCGTGCCGACCGACCACGCCGCCGCGGAGAAGACCCGCGCGTCCCGCGCCCGGGCCAGCAGCTCAGCGAGCATCGACCGCTCGCAACGGCGTCCCGGCGAGCACCGCCGAGAGCCGGTTCGCCGCCTCGGCCACCAGCGGGCCCAGCACGGCGAAGCTCGACGGCTGCAGCGTGAAGGTCAGTCCCGACACGCTCACCGCGCCGGCCACCGCGCCGCCGGCGTCCAGCACCGGGGCGCCCAGGCAGCGCACGTGCGCCTCGAACTGCTCGTCGTCCACGACGTAACCGGCGCTGTCGACGGCGGCCAGCTCGGCCCGCAGCGATGCCGGGTCGGTCACCGTCTTCGCCGTCCGCGCCGCGAGCGGGGCGTGCAACACCGCGTCCACCTCGGCCTCGGGCAGGCGCGAGAGAATCGCGCGGCCGACCGCCGTGCAGTACAGCGGCACTTCGCCGCCGGGCCGGGTGTTGAGCTGGTACGCCTGCTCCGGCTCGAGCTTCTCGACGTACACCGCCCGGTCGCCGTGGCGCACCGCGTAGTGCACCGTGTGGCCGGTCCGCCGCTGCAGGTCGGCCAGCACCGGCCGCAGCGGCCGCGTGCCCGCCAGCGCCGCCGCCGAGAGCCCCAGCAGTCGCGGGCCCACGGCGTAGTGCCCGCTGCCCGCGCCCACCGCGTACCCGGCCTCGGCGAACGTCTGCAGCATCCGGTGCACGGTCGGTTTCGGCAGGTCACAGGCCTGCGCCAGGTCGGCCAGCCGGTGCGGCCCGCCGGGGCCCGCCAGCGTCGCGAGCACCTCCAGGGCCTTCTCGACCGCGCCCCGGGTGCTGGGGGAAGCGTTGACAGCGTGGTTCACGGCGCCTAGCTTAGCGCAATCGCGTTCCATGTGACGGAACGCTCTTCCGTAAGACGGAAAGGAGGCGCCGTGTCCCCACTGTCGCGCCGCGACGCCCTACGGCTCGGCGGGCTCGCGCTCCCCGCACTGGCCCTGCCGGGCCTGCTGTCGGCGTGCGGCACCGCCGCCGGTGCCACCGGCAGCGTGCTGCGGGTCGCGCAGACGTCGGACCCCAAGACGCTCGACCCGCAGAAGCAGGGCGACATGACCTCGATGAACGTGCTGACCAACATGTTCGACACGCTCACCACCCGCGGGCCGGACAACCGGCTCGCGCCCGGTCTCGCGCTCGAGTGGTCCTCGCCCGACACGCTCACCTGGCGCTTCAAGCTGCGCCCCGGCGTCAAGTTCCACAACGGCGAGCCGTGCGACGCGAACGCCGTCGCGTTCAGCATCAACCGGCTGCTCGACCCCGCCACGAAGTCGCCGATCGTCGAGCTGCGCTACGTCAAGCGGGCCGTGGCGGTCGACGCGCTGACCGTGGACCTGCGCTGCGCCCAGCCCGACCCGATCATCCCCGCGAAGGTGTCGCTGTTCGGCGGGGTCGCCGTCCCGCCCGGGTACCTCAAGCAGGTCGGCAACGCCGGGTTCGCGAAGCACCCCGTCGGCACCGGCCCGTTCACGTTCGTCGAGTTCCAGCGCGACCACCAGCTGAAGATGCGCGCGAACCCCGCGTACTGGGGCGGCAAGCCGGCCTACGACGAGCTGGTGTTCCTCCCGATGGCCGACGCGTCCTCGGCGCTGGCCTCCCTGCAGAGCGACGAGGTGGACATCGTCGCCAACCTCACCCCGGACGCCGCCCTGCAGCTGAAGGGCTACAAGGGCGTCGCCATCCGGAACTTCCCCGGCATCCGCACGTCGTACCTGTCGCTCGACACCACCAGCGGCCCGCTGCGCGACGTGCGCGTCCGCCGGGCGCTCAACCACGCCGTCGACGTGCCGCTGCTGATCAAGGCGGTGCTCGACGGCAAGGCCCGCGAGGTGCCGACGATGTTCCCGCGCGAGTCGTTCGGCTTCGACCCGTCGATCACGCCGTTCACCCGCGACGTCGGCCTGGCGAAACAGCTGCTCGCCGAGGCGGGATTCCCGGACGGCTTCGACACTTCGCTCACCGCGCAGACCGCCGACGGCAACCTCGCCGAGGCGATCTCCGGTCTGCTCGCCCGCGTCGGCGTCCGCGCGCGCGTGGACCTGGTCGACGCCGGCACGTACAGCAGCCGGCTCACCTCCAGCAACCGCGGCGCCCTCGGCCCGATCTACCTGGCCGCCAGCACCGGCTGGACGCTCGACGCCGAAAGCCTCGTGCAGTCCAACGTCCGCCACGACCGGCGGCAGAGCCGTTGGCACAACCCAGACGCCGACCGTCTGGTCGACGCCGAAGAGCAGTCGCTTGAACCCGCCGACCGGCAGCGGGCCTTCACCGGCCTGCAACAGCTGCTCAAGCAGGAGGCGCCGTTCGTGTTCCTCTACCAGATCGACAGCGTCTGCGCGGTCAACACGCGTCCACAGTGGACACCGGGCGTGGTCGGCGTGCTGAACATGGCGAAGGCGGAGGTGACCTCGTGACCACCGTCGCCCTCACGCGCCGCCCGGCGGCCGGGACCGGCGTGCTGCGCACGGTCGCCGCCAAGGTGCTGACCGCCGTGATCGTGCTGTTCTTCGTGGCCACGGCGGCGTTCTTCCTGGTCCGACTCTCGGGCGACCCGGTGAAGCTGATCCTGCCGCCGGACGCCACCGCGGCGCAGGAGGCCACGCTGCGCGCGAGCCTCGGGCTCGACCGGCCGCTGCTCACCCAGTACCTCGACTACCTCGGCGGCCTGCCGCGGCTGCACCTGGGCACGTCGCTCGTCTACGACCAGCCGGTCGCCGACGTGCTGCTCGCCCGCGTCCCGGCGACGCTGGAGCTGGCCGGCGCGGCCCTGCTGCTGGCCCTGCTGATCGCGATCCCGGCCGGCACGTTCGCCGCGCTGCGCCGGGGCCGCGCGGGCGACACCGGCGTGATGACCGGCGTCCTCGTCGGCCAGTCGACCCCGGCGTTCTGGGTCGGGATCCTGCTGATCCTCGTCTTCGCCGTCCGGCTGCAGGTGCTGCCCGCCTCCGGCTACGGCGGCTTCGAGCACCTGGTGCTGCCGGCGGTGACCCTGGCGGTGTACTCGGTCGCGGTGATCGCGAGGCTGCTGCGGACGTCGCTGATCGACGTGCTCGGCGCCGACTACATCCGCACCGCCCGCGCGAAGGGCCTCGGTACGGGCGGCGTCGTCTTCGCCCACGGCCTGCGCAACGCCGCGCTGCCGGTGGTCACGGTCGTCGGGCTGGAGGTCGGCTCACTGCTCGGCGGGGCGATCCTCACCGAGCAGGTGTTCTCCTGGCCCGGCCTCGGCCGGCTCACCGTGGAGGCCATCCAGAACCGCGACTTCCCGCTCGTGCAGGCCGCGGTGCTGTTCTTCGCCGCCACGTTCGTCGTGGTGAACCTGCTGGTCGACCTGTCCTACACGCTGCTCGACCCGAGGGTGAGGGTGACCGCATGACCGCCATCGCTTTTCCCGCGGCCCGGGCCGCCCGCCCGAACGCCGTGCGTGCCGTCCTGCGCAGCAAGCTCGGCGTCGTCGCGCTCGGCGTGCTGGTCCTGATGGTGCTCGTCGCCCTGTTCGCACCGCTCATCGCGCCCTACGACCCGGGGGCGCAGGACCTGTTGGTGCGGCTGCACCCGCCCGCGTGGGCGGCCGGCGGTGACGCCTCGCACCTGCTCGGCACCGATCAGCTGGGCCGCGACATCCTGTCCCGGCTCTGCTACGGCGCCCGCGTCTCGCTGCTGGTCGGCGCGTGCGCGGCCCTGCTCGCCGGGGTCGTCGGCGCGGCGATCGGCCTGGTCGCCGGGTTCCTCGGCGGCTGGTTCGACCGGATCCTCATGCGGCTGGCCGACATCCAGCTCGCGTTCCCGTCGATCCTGCTGGCCCTGGCCATCGTCGGTTTCCTCGGCTCCGGCCTCTGGTACGTCGTGCTGGTGCTCGGCTTCACCGGCTGGGTGTCCTACGCCCGCGTGATCCGCGCCGAGGTGCTTTCGTTGCGCACCAGGGAGTTCGTCACCGAGGCGCGCGCGATCGGCGTCACCGACCTCACGATCATGCGGCGGCACCTGCTGCCGAACGTCATGGCGCCGCTGGCGACCATCGGCACCCTGCACGTCGCCGCGGCGATCGTGGCGGAGGCGTCCCTGAGCTACCTCGGCCTCGGCGTGCCGAAGCAGACCGTGACCTGGGGCGGCATGCTCGCCGACGGCCAGCTGTACCTCGGCACGTCGTGGTGGGTGGCCGTGTTCCCCGGGATCGCGCTGATGCTCACCGCGCTGTCCGTCAACATCACCGGCGACGTGCTGCGCGACGTCGCGGACCCGAAGGCGTACCGCTCATGAGCCTGCTGGAGATCAACGACCTGCGCGTCGAGTTCCACGTGGACACCGGCGCGGTGACCGCCGTCGACGGCGTGAGCCTGTCGGTGGCCGAAGGGGAGACCCTGGCGCTGGTGGGGGAGTCCGGCAGCGGCAAGACGGCGACGGCGCTGTCGGTTCTGCGGATCAACCCCGAGCCACCCTGCGTCTACGCGGGCGGTTCGGTGCTCCTCGACGGCCGCGATGTGCTGCGGCTGCCCGAAAAAGAGCTGCGCAAGATCCGCGGCAACGACGTCGCCATGGTGTTCCAGGACCCGATGACGAGCCTGAACCCGGTGAAGCGCGTCGGTGCCCAGGTCGCCGAAGTCGTCCGGAAGCACCGGGGCGCTTCGCGGGCCGAGGCGCGCGCGGCGGCCGTCTCCGCGTTGGCGGAAGCCGGGATTCCGGACCCCGAGCGCCGGGCTTCCCAGTACCCGCACCAGCTTTCCGGCGGCCTGCGGCAACGCGTGATGATCGCGATGGCGCTGGTCGGCCGGCCGCGGGTGCTCATCGCCGACGAGCCGACGACGGCGCTGGACGTCACCGTGCAGGCCCAGATCCTCGAGCTGCTGGTGGACCTGCAGCGGCGGCACGGCATGGCGATCCTGCTCATCACCCACGACCTCGGTGTCGTCGCCGAAGTCGCCGACCGGGTCGTGGTCATGAACTCCGGGCGGGTCGTGGAGACCGGCGACGTGGTGCCGCTGTTCGAAGCACCGCGAGAGGACTACACGCGCGAACTGCTGCGTGCGACACCGAAGCTGGAGCGGGTATGACGAACCTGGTCGAGATCCGCGGGCTGCGCAAGGACTACGGCGCGCTGCCCGCGGTGGACGGGGTCGACCTCGACGTCGTCGCGGGCGAAACCCTGGCCGTGGTGGGGGAGTCCGGCAGCGGCAAGACGACCCTCACCCGGCTGCTGCTGCGGCTGGCGGAACCCACCGCGGGCACGGTCCGCTTCGACGGCGACGACCTGTCGGCGCTGCCACCGCGCCGGCTGCGGAAGGTGCGGCGCGAGATGCAGGTGGTGCTGCAGGACCCGTATTCGAGCATGAACCCGCGCTTGCGCGTGACGGAGATCGTGGGCGAGCCGCTGGTGACGCACGACGCGGCCCTGCGCGGACGTCGTGGGCGGGCCCGGGTGCGCGAGCGCGTCGCGGAGCTGCTCGACGCGGTCGGCCTGCCGCCGCAGGTGCAGGACCGCTACCCGCACGAGTTCTCCGGCGGGCAGCGCCAGCGCATCTCCATCGCGCGGGCCCTGGCGCTGGAGCCGCGGCTGGTGGTGCTCGACGAGCCGACCAGCGCGCTCGACGTGTCGGTGCAGGCCCAGGTCCTGGACCTGCTCGCGGGCCTGCAGAAGCGGCTCGACCTGACGTACGTGTTCGTGTCGCACAACCTCGCGGTGGTGCAGCAGATCGCCGACCGGGTCGCGGTGATGCGCGCCGGGAAGATCGTCGAGCTGGCGTCGTCGAAGGAGCTGTTCCGGGCGCCGTCGCACGAGTACACGCGCAGTTTGCTGGACGCGGTGCCCAACCCGGACCCGCGGCTCGCCCGTCGGCGGGTGTCCGGGTGAGCGGGTCAGTGGTGCGAGAGCACGAGACCGGCGCCGCCGAGCAAGGCGACGTCGTCGGCCGGGCCGGGGCTGACCACCACCCGGGGCGGCGCCGCCCCGCTCGCCCACGACGAGTCTTCCCGCAACCGCTCTTCGATGCGCGAGCGGAAGTGTTCGCCGCCGTCGGCGGCCTCGCCGTGCAGGACGAACAGGCCCGGCGCGAACAGCTGCTGGATGTTCACCAGCCCGAGCGCGATGTTGGCGGCGTACTCGTCGAGCAGGGGGTGCCCGGCCAGCTCGCGCACCGAGTCCGCGGCCAGGCCGCGCCGCGAAGCCTCGGCGCGCAGCCACGGCGTCGTCGCGACGGTCTTCCAGCAGCCCCGCGCGCCACAGGTGCAGGGGCGGCCGCTCGCGGCGACCGTCATGTGCGCGCCGCTGCGGCCGCCCGGCGGGGCCAGTACCTCGCCGCCGTAGAGGATCCCCACGCCCAGCACCTCGCCGGTGGAGACGGACGCGAACGCGGTACGGCCGCGGCCTTCGCCGAACCAGCGGTCGCCCAGGACCTGCAGCCGCGCCCGGTGCTCGACGTGGACCGGCGCACCGGCCACAGTGGACAGGACGTCGGCCACCGGATATCCGTGCAGTGCGGGCACTTCGTTGACCTCGATGATCACGCCCGCCTCGGCGTCGACCAGCCCGGCCGCGGCCACGCCGACGCCGACCGGCCGGGTGGGGAACCGCGCGACCGCGGCCAAGGCCGCGTCGATCTCGGCCCGGTCGGCGGTGCCGCGCGGGTACGTCGCTTCCGCGCGCCACACGACCGCGCCGGACAGCTCGACCAGCGCCGCCCGGACCCGGCCGGGCAGCAGTTCGACGGCACCCAGCAGCGGGCCGCCGGCCTCGGTCGCGGCCGGCGCCGGGACCAGCCGCAGGGCCGGGCGTTCGCCGGTGCTCATGCGGCCACGATGCCACGACCGGCGACGAGAGGGGAGACCAGATGCCCGAACTGACGGGGATGACCTGGCAAGAGGTGCGCTCGGCGGGCCGGACGGCGATCGCCGTGCTGCCGATCGGCTCGCAGGAACAGCACGCCGGCCACCTGCCGATGGGCACCGACACGATGCTCGCCGAGGCCGTCACCGACCGTGCGCTGGCACGTCTCGGCGGCGGACCGGCCGTGGTGCGGCTGCCCGCGTTACCGTTCGGCCACAGCCCGCACCACCTGTTCGCCGCCGCGGTGTCGCTGCGCGCGGCGACGCTGCAAGCCGTGCTCGCCGACGTCCTGGACTCCCTGGCCACCAGCGGGTTCCGGCGCGTCCTCGTGGTCAACGGCCACGGCGGCAACGACGAGATCATGCGCCTCGCGGTCAAGGAATACGCGCTGCGGGCCGACGTCGCCCTGGGCGCGTGCTCCTACTTCTCGCTCGGCGAGCACACCGGGTCACCCGGGCACGCGGGCCACTACGAGACGTCGCTGATGCTCGCCGCGCACCCGGACCTCGTCCGCCCGCGCGAGTCGCGGCCCGACGTGACACCACCGCCGCTGTTCGCCGAGCCGCCGTACCCGGGCCTGACCGCCGAACGCCACGGCGAATGGGCCCGCGCCGGCGGCAGCACCGACGACGCACGCGAAGCGACCGCCGAGGGCGGCGCCGACCTGCTCGAAGACCGGGCGACCGCGCTGGCGGACGCGATCCGCGCGTTCGACGCGGCCACCCGCGCAACCCACGCCGAAGGGGAGGCATGAAGATCACCGAAGTCGACGCCTGGGTCGTGAACCTGCCGTTGACCAACCCGTTCACCAGCTCGTTCGAGACCAAGACGGGCGAGACCCGCACGGTGGTGCGGCTGCGCACCGACACCGGCGTGACCGGCTGGGGCGAGACCATGTGGGGCCGCCCGGTCGCCGAGCTGGTCCGCAAGCTCGGCGCGGAGCTGATCGGCCGGAGCCCGTTCGAGCTGGAGGCCTTCCACCGGCGCCACCACATGGTGCCGTTCTTCCACGGCTACCTCGGCTACGCGGCGCTGGCCGCTCTCGACGTCGCGTGCTGGGACCTGATGGGGCACGTCACCGGCCAGTCCGTGACCGACCTGCTCGGCGGCCGGGTCCGCGACGAGGTGCCGATCACCGCGCTCGTCACGCGCGCCGACGCCCCCGGCGCGTCGGGCCGCGAACTGGCCCAGGGGCTCGCCGAACACGCGGCGAAGGTGGTGGCGCAGGGCGGGTTCACGGCGGTGAAGCTCAAGGGCACCACGGACGTCCGCGGCGATGTCGCGATCATGCGCGAGCTGCGGCGCGCCCTGCCGGACGTCGAGCTGCGCGTCGACCCGAACGCGGCGTGGTCGGTCCCCGACTCGATCCGCGCCGGGCTGGCGCTGGAGGAGCTGGACCTGGAGTACCTCGAGGACCCCTGCGTCGGCATCGAGGGGATGGCCCAGGTGCGCGCGAAGGTCCGGATCCCGTTGTGCACCAACATGTGCGTGGTCCGCTTCGAGGAGTTCGCCCCGGCGGTCCGCCTCGGCGCGGTCGACGTGATCCACGGTGACGTCTACAAGTGGGGCGGCATCGCGGCGACGAAGGCACTGGCCGCGCACTGCGAGACGTTCGGCCTCGGGATGAACCTGCACAGTGGCGGCGAGCTCGGCATCGCAACGGCGGCGCACCTGGCGGTGGTGGCGAGCACCCCGGTGCTCTCCCGGGCGATCGACAGCATGTACTACCTGCACGAGGACGACATCGTCGAGCCGCTGGAGCTGACCGGTGGCCGGCTGCGCGTGCCGTCCGGGCCGGGGCTGGGCGTGACGGTGGACGAAGACAAGCTGGCTCATTACGCCGGCCGCAATGAGCGGGAAGGTGATTTGACGGGCTGAGCGACGACGCACCCGGCAGGCCGTCCGCGATGCGCGGGCGGCCTGCCTGTTTTCCCGCGCCTCTCGACCCTCGGCCTTGACAGAGGCCCACCCGAGCCTCCATGGTTAGTTACATGAGTAATGAACCGACGGACCGCCCCGTGCGGTGGTCGGCGTGAAGGACGACGGACGGCCGCTGTTCCTGCAGATCGCCGAGCAGATCGAGAGCTCGATCGTCGACGGCAGCCTGGCCGCGGACACGCAGGTGCCCTCCACCAACGAGCTCGCGGCCTTCCACCGGATCAACCCGGCGACCGCGGCCAAGGGCATCAACCAGCTCGTCGCCGACGGGATCCTCTACAAGAGACGAGGCATCGGCATGTTCGTCGCCACGGACGCCCGCGCGCAGCTGCTGGAGCGGCGGCGCCGGGACTTCACGCGGCAGTTCCTCGCGCCCCTGATGGCGGAGGCGAGCCAGCTCGGCATGGGCGCCGAGGAGATCAAGAAGCTGATCGACGTCTGGGAGCCGCAGCGATGAACGTGGTCCGCACCACCGGGGTGAGCAAACGCTACGGCCCGCTCGCCGCGCTCGACGGGGTGAGCGTGGAGCTGGCCGAAAACACGATCCACGGCCTGCTGGGCCGCAACGGCGCCGGCAAGACCACGCTGATGCGGATCCTCACCGGACAGGCCTTCGCCACCGGCGGCACGGTGGAGGTCTTCGGGCAGCACCCCTACGAGAACGCCGACGTGCTTTCGCGGGTCTGCTTCATCAAGGAAAGCCAGCACTACCCGGAGAAGTTCCGGGTGAAGCACGCGCTGCGGGCCGCGGAACTGCTCTACCCGAACTGGGACGACGCCTACGCCGCGGCGCTGCTAAACGACTTCGCCGTCCCGGCCGGCGGGCGGATCAGCAAGCTGTCGCGCGGCCAGCTCTCCGCGGTCGGGGTGATCATCGGGCTGGCGTCGCGGGCGCCGCTGACCCTGTTCGACGAGCCCTACCTCGGCCTCGACGCCGTCGCGCGCCAGCTGTTCTACGACCGGCTGCTCGCCGACTACACCGGGTACCCGCGCACGATCGTGCTCTCCACGCACCTGATCGACGAGGTCAGCGACCTGATCGAACACGTCGTGCTGCTCGACCGGGGCCGCGTGCTCATCGACACCGACGCCGAGTCGCTGCGCGGTGAGGCCGTCGCGGTGACCGGGCCCGCCGAGGCCGTCGAGCGCTTCGCCGCCGGCCACGAGGAACTGCACCGCGAGCGGATCGGCGGCTCCCTGCGCGTCACCCTCACCGGTGCCCGGGACCGGTACGAGCCCGGGCTGGACTTCGAGCCGGTTTCGTTGCAGCAGCTGGTCGTCCGCACCACCCAAGGCCGCGGCGGGCCGGTCGCCGCCGGGAAGGAATCCCGATGAAACGCGTGCTCGACGTCGCGCGGATCCAGCTGGTCAACTGGCCGGTCCTGCTCGCCTACCCGCTGGCCATGCTGGCCGCGATGCCGCTGCTGGGCTGGGGCATCGACGTCTCCAACGGCGCGGGCGCGCTGGGCGCGCACGAGATCTACCTGCTGCCGGCGCTGTGGGGCGTGGTCGCCCCCGCGCACCTGCAGTCGATGACACAGGTGTTCCCCTTCTCGCTGGGCCTCGGCGTGACCCGCCGGACGTTCGCCGCGGCCACCGCGCTGGTCGTCCTCGGGCAGGCCCTGCTCCTCGGGCTCGTGATGGTGGCGCTCGACGTCGTCGAGCGGTCGACCGGCGGCTGGGGCCGGGAGGCGCGGATCTTCGGGCCGGCGGCGCTGGGCGAGCACGGCCCGCCGGCGCTGTGGTTCGTCTACAGTGGACCGTTGGTCGCGGTGTCGGCGATCGGGGTGCTGGCGGGCGTGGTGTTCCAGCGCTGGCGCCAGACCGGGATCTACCTGGCCCTCGCCGGTGCCGTCGCGCTGATCGCCGGGATCAAGGTCCTGGTGGCGAAGCGGAGCTGGTGGCCCGCGATCGGCGACTTCCTCGGCGGCCAGCCGTCGTTCGCGCTGTTCACCGCTTACCCGGTGGCATTGGCGCTGGCCCTCGGCGGCGCGGCGTGGCTGGTGCTGCGACGCGCGACCGCCTGAAGGGTCAGTCCTGGGTCGCGTGGCGCGCCAGGTCCTCGACGGCGGAGGCGGTCGCCGAGACGACGCCGGCCGTCTCCGCGGACAAGCCGTGCCGCTGCGCGATCCAGCCGACCTCGTTGTAGGTGACCTGGGCCTGGCCGTGCTCGTCCTCCCAGACGAGGAACTTCAGCGGCAGGTCGAGGCCGGCGACCTGGTTCTCCTGCATGAGGAGGGTGCCGCCGCGGGGGTTGCCGAAGATGAGCAGGAACGTCGGCCGCAGGGGCAGGTCGACCTCGCGCGCGTTGCGGGCGTGGTCGACCCGGGCGAACACCACGAGCCCGGCCGCCGTGATGGCCTGCTCGAGCCGTTCGACGGTCGTGTCCACCGGCCACTTGCTCGGAACGGTCACCAAGCCTTGCTGGTCCACGCTTCCTCCTCCGTTCTGACCAGCGTAGCGGTCGCCTGACCCGGAGCCGGGCCGCGCCACGGTGGCGCGGCCCGGCACCCGTCAGGCCCCGCGCACCCCGGCCGCGAGCTGCTCCGTCAGCCGCTCGAGCGCCACCGTCCCCTCGGCCCGGTCGCGCGCGTCGAGGAGTGTCTCCACCAACGCCGAGCCGACGATCACGCCGTCCGCGAACCCGGCGACCTCGGCGGCCTGGCCGGCGTCCGCGATCCCCATGCCGACGCAGACCGGCAGCTCGGTGACCGCGCGGAGGCGGCGCGTCAAGACGCCGGCCGCCTCGTCCACCGATGCCCGCGTTCCCGTGACACCCATCAGCGCGGCCGCGTAGACGAACCCGGACCCGGCCGCGGCGGTCTCCGCCAGCTGGGCGTCCGTGCTGCTCGGCGCGACCACGAACACCGTGGCCAGCCCGTGCTCGGCCGCCTGCCGGCACCACGACGCGGACTCGGCCACCGGCAGGTCCGGCAGCACGCAGCCCGAGCCGCCGGCCTCGGCCAGCTCGCGGGCGAACCGCTCGACGCCGTAGCGGGACACCGGGTTCCAGTACGACATCACCAGCACCGGCTTGCCCGTGGCGGCGTGGACTTCGCGCACCGTGCGCAGGACACCGGCGATCCGGACGCCGCCGCGCAGCGCGATGTCGTCGGCCGTCTGGATGACCGGGCCGTCCAGCACCGGATCGCTGTGGGGCAGGCCGACTTCGGCGATGTCCGCGCCGGCGTCGAGGGTCGCCCGGAGTGCGGCGATCCCGCCGTCGACGGTGGGGAACCCGGCGGGCAGGTAGGTGACGAGTGCGGCCCGCCCGGCCGCCTTCGTCCGGGCGAGTGTCTCGGTGAGCAGCCGCAGGCTCATCGCGCGCCCTCCAGTCCGAAGTGGACGGCGGCGGTGTCGAGGTCCTTGTCGCCGCGGCCGGAGAGGTTCACCAGGAGGAGGGCGTCCGGGCCGAGCTCGGCGCCGACTTCCAGGGCGCCGGCCAGCGCGTGCGCGCTCTCGATCGCCGGGACGATGCCCTCGGTCGAGGCGAGCAGCCGGAACGCGTGCATCGCCTCGTCGTCGGTGACCGGACGGTAGCCGGCGCGGCCGGAGTCGTGCAGGTGCGCGTGTTCCGGTCCGACGCCGGGGTAGTCGAGCCCGGCCGAGATCGACCAGGCTTCGAGGATCTGGCCTTCGTCGTCCTGCAGGACGTAGGAGCGGGAGCCGTGCAGGACACCGGGTTCGCCCGCCGACGGCGACGCCGCGTGCTTCCCGCTCCGCACGCCGTGCCCGGCGGCTTCGCAGCCGATCAAGCGCACGCCGGGGTCGTCGAGGAACGCGTGGAACAGGCCGATCGCGTTGGACCCGCCGCCGACGCAAGCGATTGCGGCGTCCGGCAGCCGTCCGGTCCGATCGAGGAGCTGGCGGCGCGCTTCGACGCCGATGACGCGCTGGAAGTCGCGGATCATGGCGGGGAACGGGTGCGGCCCGGCGACCGTGCCGAACAGGTAGTGCGTGTCGTCGACGTGGGCGACCCAGTCGCGGAACGTCTCGTTGATGGCGTCCTTCAGGGTGCGCGATCCCGACGTCACCGGCACGACCTCGGCGCCGAGCAGCTCCATCCGCGCCACGTTGACCGCCTGGCGGCGCATGTCCGTCTCTCCCATGTAGACGGTGCAGGCCAGGCCGGTCAGCGCGCACGCGGTGGCGGTCGCGACGCCGTGCGAGCCCGCGCCGGTCTCGGCGATGACACGGGTCTTGCCCATCCGCAGGGCCAGCAGCGCCTGGCCGAGCGCGTTGTTGACCTTGTGCGAGCCGGTGTGGTTCAGGTCTTCGCGCTTGAGGAACACCCGCGCGCCGCCGGCGTGCGCGGCGAAGCGCGGCACCTCGGTGAGTGCGCTCGGCCGCCCGACGTAGTGGGCGAGCAGGTCCTCGAACCGCGCGACGAAGGCGGGATCCGCTTTCGCCCGTTCGTATTCGGCGGCGACCTGGTCGACGGCGGCGACGAGCGCCTGGGGGACGAACCGGCCGCCGAAGGCGCCGAAGTACCCCTCGGCGGTGGGCAGGGTTCCCGGCGCGGCCGGGAAGAAGAAGGCGTGCTTCATGGCAGATGTGCTCCTGACCCGGGGAGTCCTGGGTGGGTTCGTGGCTGGTCGGGGATCACCGGAGCGCACGAACACGCGGGATCACCGGGGGAAGAACTCCCTCAGCGAACCCACGCGACGCGCGGCGCACGCTGCCATCGCATCCCGTCGACCTGGCCCGCCTCGGAGCCGATCGCGTACCGCACCCGGCGTCCGCGCACGCGCCGGGCGGGCGCCTGGCAGCCACGCGGCCGGCGGCCACGGGCGAAGCGGACGGTGAGGGGCACGACGTCACCTTAACTCGCGGCCGCCGGGTCCCGGCAAGAATTTCGGGTCACCGGTGACGGAGGTCGCCGTCCTCCTCGGATGGCTGGTCAGCGGATGTCCTCGACGATCCGGCCGCGCTGCAGCACGAGCTGGACCTGATCGGGGTCGTCGAAGACGAGTGGGTCCGCCAGCGGGTCGCTCCCGAACACGACCAAGTCGGCGAGCTTGCCGACCACTCTCGGCCCCGGCCGGGGCCAATCGACATCCGTTGACCGCTGCGCGCCCGGATCGCGACAGGTGTCGGGCGACGGCAGGCGCCGCCGCCCGCACACTGGGACGCCGGGAGCACAGGGAGGACGAAGACGATGAGCTCGGAAGTCAGCGCGGACGTCGTGGTGATCGGCGCCGGCGTGATCGGATCGGCGATCGCGCTCGAACTGGCCAGGGCGGGCCGCCGCGTCGTGGTGGTGGACCGTGCGAGCGGGGCCGGGCAGGGCTCGACGAGCGCGTCGAGTGCCGTGGTGCGGTACAACTTCTCCACCTTCGCGGGGGTGGCCGCCGCGTGGGAGTCGCACTTCTGCTGGTCGGCGTGGGCCGAGCACCTCGGCCACGACGTCGGCGACCTGGCCCGGTTCGAACGCAGTGGCCTGGTCGTGCTCGACGTCGCGGCCGCCCCGAGGGCCGCCTGGCTGCCGCTGTTCGACGAAGCCGGCGTGCGCTACGAGGAGTGGGACAGCGCGACCCTCGCCGAACGCGTCCCGGGGATCGACCCCGGCCGGTTCTGGCCGCCCAAGCGCATCGACGACGACGCTTTCGGGGCCGACGCCACCGAGACGCTCGGCGGGGTCCACACCCCCGACGCCGGGTACATCACCGACCCGCAGCTCGCCGCACAGAACCTGGCGTCGGCGGCCGCGAAGGAAGGCGCGGGGTTCCGGTTCCGCGCCACGGTGTCCGGAGTGGAGTCCCGCGGCGGCCGGGTGAGCGCGGTGGTCCTCGCCGACGGCACGAAGATCTCCGCACCGGTCGTCGTCAACGCCGCCGGACCGTGGTCGGGCAAGCTCAACGCCCTGGCCGGGGTCGGGGCGGACTTCACGATCGGCGTGCGGCCGCTGCGGCAGGAGGTCGCCCACGTGCTCGCGCCCGAGGGCTACCACCCGGCCGGCGGGGTGGGCCCGTCGGTGGCGGACATGGATCTCGGCACTTACTTCCGCGGCGAGGTCGGCGGCGGCCTGCTCGTCGGCGGCACCGAGCCGGAATGCGACCCGCTGCAGTGGCTCGACGACCCCGACGACGCCCAGCCGAACCCGACCATGGCGGTGTTCGAAGCCCAGGTGACGCGGGCGGCGCGCCGGCTGCCCGGGCTGCGGGTGCCCAACCGGGCGCGCGGCGTCGTCGGCGTGTACGACGCCGCCGACGACTGGACGCCGATCTACGACCGCACGGAGCTGCCGGGGTTCTACGTCGCGATGGGCACCAGCGGCAACCAGTTCAAGAACGCCCCCGTCGTCGGCCGGCTCATGGCCACGCTGATCGACCAGGTCGAGTCGGGTGCCGACCACGACACCGATCCGGTGAAGTACCAGGGGGTGCACACGGGCCTGGAGATCGACCTCGGCGCGTTCTCCCGCAGGCGCGCGCGCAACACCGGCAGCTCGGGCACGGTGATGGGCTGAGCGGTTACCGTGGACGGCAGCCGGGAAGGGGGCGCCGTGGCCGACCGCGATCTCCAGTCCATCGTGGACGAACTCGCCGAGCGCCTGCGGCGGTCGGTCGCGATCGACGACCCCGCCATCCGCCTGCTCGCCGCCAGCCGCCACTTCGGGGACGAGGACGCCCTGCGGGTCAGCTCGGTCATGAACCGGTCGGTGGCACCGGAGATCGTCGACCACATCCTCGCCGAGGGCATCGCCCGCTGGGTCGCGCCCGGCGTCGTCGACGTCGAGGGCGCGGCGCCGAGGCTGTGCGCACCGGTGCGCTGCAACGGCATGCTGCTCGGGTACCTGTGGCTGATCGACAAGGACGGGACGTTCACCGACCACGAGATGGCGGCCGCCGGCGAGGCCGCCGCCACCGCCGGCGCGATGCTGCTGCGCCGGCTGCTGCTCCACGAACGCTCGAAGGCGCGGCAGGAAGGCATCCTGCGCGAGCTCGTCTCGGGCGACCTCGCGGTGCGCGCGCAGGCGATCGACGACCTGCGTGCCGAACAGCTCTTCGGGGACGAGCGAACCTGCTTCACCGTGCTCGCCGTGCAATGCCCGGCTTCGCGGTCCATCGCCGCGCCGCAAGAGGTGGCGTTCGAGGCGGCGGTCGAAGACGGCGTCCGCGCGGTCGCCGACGACGTCGCGCTGATGGCGGCGAACCGGTCGCGCGCCTGGATCCTGCTGGTGCAGCGGGTCCCGCCGTCCCGCGGCCTGGTCGAGGCGATCGCCGAGCGGATCACCACCCGCTTCCGGCGGCTCGGCGACGAGGCCGCCCGGCCGGTTTTCGGGCTCGGCGGCACCGTCACGACGCTCGGCGAGGTTGTCACGTCCTACCAGCAGGCGCTGCTGGCCGCGCGTGCGGCGTTGCTGCTGCCCGGCATCGGCGAACTCGCCCGTTGGGGCGAACTGGGTCCGTACGAACTCCTGCTGAAGCTCCCGGCCGAAGACCTCCTCGACGCGTCTTCGGTGCCGGCGCTCGCGGCGGTGGAGCGGGAGGACACCCACAACGTGCTGATCGCGACGCTGACCGACTTCTTCGACCACGGCGGGAACATCCAGCGCACCGCCGACTCCCTGCGGATCCACCGCGCCACGCTGTACCAGCGGCTCAAGCGGATCGAGCAGATCACCGGGTGCAGCCTGGACTCCGGCGACGACCGGCTCATGCTGCACCTCGGGCTCAAGCTGCGGGTCATCGCCGCCGCGTACCGCGACCACCCGGGCTCCTGAGGATCGACGAACGTCGTCTTCCCGTCCCGCCGGACGCGACATCCGGCGCTGGAGGGCGACCGCACACTCCCGGAGACGAAGGGCGCCAGCCTGCGCGCTTGACGGCCCGGACGTCATGAACGACTCGTTCATGACGCCGGACGCCTATGCGCCGAGGACCGAGCCGATCAACTCGGCCCTCGGCGCCGGAAAATCGGCACTTGACAAGCCCGCGACCGCCGTTCAATCTCTCTAATTAACCGTACGGTACATACCTGACCGGTTAGTTACTTGGACTGCACCGGCGCACCCGCGGAGGAGATTGACGTGACCGATCGTCCGGATGACGCAGTATCGGACAACGCAGTATCGGACAACGCAGCCCCGCCCGTGGGCCGGCCCGCCAAGGCCGCCTTGGCCGCGTGGATCGGCAGCGCGCTCGAGTACTACGACTTCTTCATCTACGGCACGGCGGCCGCGCTGGTCTTCAACAAGATCTTCTTCCCGGCCTCCTCGCCGGCGACGGGCACGCTGCTGGCCCTGTCGACCTTCGGCGTCGGCTACGTGTCGCGGCCGCTCGGGGCGCTGCTGCTCGGGCACCTGGGGGACAAGTTCGGCCGCAAGCGGGTGCTGCTGATCACCTTGCTGCTGATGGGACTGTCCACTGTGCTCGTCGGCTGCCTGCCGGGCTACGGGACGCTGGGCGTGGCCGCGCCGATCCTGCTGGTCGCGCTGCGGTTGCTGCAGGGCCTGTCCGCCGGCGGGGAGCAGGCCAGCGCGAACTCCATGAGCCTCGAACACGCCCCCGAACACCGGCGCGCCTACTACACGAGCTTCACGCTCAGCGGCACCCAGGCCGGGCAGATCCTGGCGACCGCGGTGTTCCTGCCGGTGGCCGCGTTGCCGCAGGAAGAGCTGCTGTCCTGGGGCTGGCGGGTCCCGTTCTGGCTCAGCGCCGTCGTGGTGCTGGTGGGCTACTACATCCGCCGCTCGCTGGACGAGACGCCGGTGTTCCAGGAAGAGGTCGCGAGCGGCGAAGTGGCGAAGCTGCCGCTGGCCGTGCTGCTGCGTGACCACTGGGCCGACGTCCTGCGCGTGGTCGTGGCCGCGTTGATCGCTTCCGTCAGCACGATCTTCACCGTCTACGCGCTCAGCTACGCCGTGAACACCGTGGGGCTGAACAAGACCCCGATGCTGTGGGTCGGCGTGCTGGCCAACGTCGCGGCCGTGATCTCGATCCCGTTGTGGGCCAAGTTCTCCGACCGCTTCGGGCGCAAGCGGATCTTCATGGCCGGGTCGCTGGGCTGCGCGATCCTGATCTTCCCGTACCTGGGCGCCATCGCGGCCGGCAGCTACCTCTGGATCTTCGTCGTCGGCATCGGGATGTTCGGCATCGTCTACACCGCCACCAGCGCCGTGTGGCCGTCGTTCTACGGCGAGATGTTCCCCGCGCGGGTGCGCTTGTCGGGCACCGCGATCGGGACCCAGATCGGGTTCGCGATCAGCGGGTTCCTGCCCACCATCGCGGTCGGGGTCACCGGAACGGGCCGGGGCGCGTGGCTGGGCGTCGCCGTCTTCACCGCCGCCTTGTGCCTGGTCAACATCATCGCCGTGGCCACCGGGAAGGAAACCTACCGGGTGCCGACCGCGCGGCTGGGCCTCGAGGACCCGGTTCGGAGCGAGGTCGGCGTGCCGCGGTGAGCGAATTCGAGGTCTACGCGCTCGGCTACGGCCGGCGCATCGGGTACCGCGGTGAGCACTTCCTCGGCTACGACCGGGATTCCGCGGAACCCCACCCGACCGCCTACTACGTCTGGCTGGCGGTGTCGCCGGAGCACACGGTGCTCGTCGACGCGGGCATCCGGGCGGAGCGGGCGCGGGAGGTGGACGGGCTCGAGTACGTCGAGCCCGTCAGGCTGCTCGCCGACCTCGGCGTCGCCCCGGAGACGGTCGGGCACGTCGTCCTCACGCACCTGCACTACGACCACTGCGGCACCGTCGCCGAGTTCCCGCGAGCGCGGTTCGTGGTCCAGCAGTCCGAAATGGACTACTGGACCGGCCCGTGGGCGAAGCGGATCGAGCGGGAGCGGTGGCTGCTCGACGAAGTGGCCCTCGACCACGTGCGGGCCGGGCCGGTCGACCTGGTCGAGGGCGACGCCGAGGTCGTGCCCGGGCTGAGCGTGCACCTGGTCGGCGGGCACACCGCCGGGATGCAGGTCGTCCGCGTCGAAACCGCGGCCGGCGCGGTGGTCCTGGCGTCGGACGCCAGTCACTTCCACGAGAACATCGAGGACGATCGCCCGGCGCCGCTGCTGCACTCGACGACCGGCGTCTACGGCGCCTTCGACCGGGTCAGGGAACTCGCCGGAGCCGGCCTGGTGGTGCCGGGGCACGATCCGGCCGTGCTCGCCCGGTACCCGCCGGTGGCGGACCGGATCGTGCGGCTCAGCGCGTCGTCAGGTAGCTGACGAGCAGGTCGGCGACCATGCGCCGGTGGTGGTCGCGGAAGGCGGGGTCGAGCATGTCGCGGTCGAAGATGGCGTTGAACGTGTAGCGGTTCGCGGTCCGGAACACGCAGAACGCGCTGATGGCCATGTGCACGTCGAGCGCGTCGACGTCGTCGCGGAACTGCCCGGCTTCGCGGCCGCGCGCGAGGATGCGGGTGAGCACGTCGAGAGCCGGGTTCGCCAGGTTCGACAGCGCGGTCGACCGGGCGATGTGCTCGGCGCGGTGGATGTTCTCGATGCTGACCAGCCGCACGAAGTCCGGGTGGGACTCGTGGTGGTCGAACGTGAGCCCGGCGAGCTGCCGGATCGCCTCGGCGGGGTCGAGGTGGTCGACGTCGAGGTCCTGTTCGAGGGAGCGGATGACCGTGTAGGCCCGTTCGAGCACCTCGACGAACAGCTGATCCTTGTTGGTGAAGTAGTAGTAGATCATCCGCTTCGTGGTGCGGGTCTTCGCGGCGATCTCGTCCACCCGGGCGCCGTCGAAGCCCTTCTCGGCGAACTCGCGGGCGGCGGTGTCGAGGATCTCGGCGCGCGTGCGGTCCGCGTCGCGGATGCGCCCGGGTCCGCCGCTGGCCACTGCGTCCGACGATGGTGCTGCCACGGACTTCCTTCCTCGCTTCAGCTGATGTGCCCACTGTAGGACGTCGCCGCGGATCCGGGCCCTTCACGGCGGCGACACCATGAGGTACAAATAACGTACTGGTTCGTACATTACGGGAGTGCTCGTGACCTTGTCTTCAGCCGCCGACGCGATCCGCGCGCACGCCGCGCGGGCGACCCCGGACACGGTGCTCACCGGACTGATCGGCGCGGGCATCGGGCCGTCGCTGAGCCCGCCGCTGCACGAAACCGAAGCGCGCCGGCTCGGGCTGGACCTGGTCTACACCCGCATCGACCTCGACGACCTCGGCGTGCCGGCCACCGCCGTCGGTCCGCTGCTGACCGCGGCTGGCGAAGCCGGGTACCGCGGGCTGAACATCACGCACCCGTGCAAGCAGGTCGTGCTGGAGCATCTGGACGAGCTGTCCCCGGAGGCCGCCGCGCTGGCCGCGGTCAACACCGTCGTGTTCGAGGACGGCCGCGCGGTCGGGCACAACACCGACTGGTCCGGCTTCGCGCGAGGACTCCGCACCGGACTCCCCGACGTCGAACTCGGCTCGGTCGTACTGCTCGGCGCGGGCGGCGCCGGGGCCGCGGTGGCCCACGGCCTGCTCACGGCCGGGGCGGGCCGGGTCCGGGTCTTCGACCTCGACGCCGGCCGCGCCGTGGAGCTCGCCGCCGCCCTCGCCGGCCGGTTCGGGGCCGAGCGTGCGTCAGCCGGAACGGACCTCGCGACGGCGGTGGCCGCTGCGGACGGGCTCGTGCACGCCACCCCGACCGGCATGGCCGCCCACCCGGGCCTCCCGGTGCCGGCCGAGCTGCTGCGCCCGGACCTGTGGATCGCCGAGGTGGTCTACCGCCCGCTCGAAACCGAGCTGGTCCGCGCCGCGCGCGCCGCCGGGGCCCGGGTGCTCGACGGCGGCCGCATGGCGGTGTTCCAGGCCGCCGAAGCCTTCGGCCTGTTCACCGGTACCGAACCCGATGCCGCGCGGATGCTGCGCCACTTCGCCGTCCTCACCACTTCTCCGGAAAGGCAGCCCGCCGATGTCCTCGACTGAAGCCCGCCGTTCGATCGCCACGGTCTGCTTGTCCGGGACCCTGGAGGACAAGCTCACCGCGGCCGCCCGGGCCGGCTTCGACGGGGTGGAGATCTTCGAGAACGACCTCGTCGCCTCGTCGTGGTCGGCGAAGGAGATCAGCGAGCACTGCGCCGAGCTGGGCCTGTCGATCGACCTGTACCAGCCGTTCCGGGACTTCGAGGCGGTGCCGCCGGACGTGCTCGCGAGGAACCTCCGGCGTGCGGAGCTGAAGTTCGACGTCATGGACCAGCTCGGCGCCGGCACGATGCTGGTGTGCTCGTCGGTGTCGCCGGACGCGGTCGACGACGACGATCTCGCCGCCGAGCAGCTGCACCTGCTCGCCGAACGCGCCGCCGCGCGGGGCATCCGGATCGCCTACGAAGCGCTGGCGTGGGGCCGGTTCGTCAACACCTACGAGCACTCGTGGCGCATCGTGCGCCGCGCCGCCCACCCCGCGCTCGGGCTGTGCCTGGACAGCTTCCACATCCTGTCGCGCGGCAGCGACCCGGCCGCGATCCGCACGATCCCCGGGGAGAAGCTGTTCTTCCTGCAGCTGGCCGACGCGCCGCGGCTGCAGATGGACGTCCTGCAGTGGAGCAGGCACCACCGGCTCTTCCCCGGCCAGGGCGCGTTCGACCTGACCGCGTTCACCGGGCACGTGCTGGCGGCCGGTTACCGCGGGCCGCTGTCGCTCGAGGTGTTCAACGACGTCTTCCGCCAGGCCGACCCGGGACCGGCGGCGGTCGACGCGATGCGGTCGCTGCTCGGCCTGCAGGAAACGCTCGGGTTCGTGGACCTGCCGCCCGCCCCGGCGCTCGCCGGGCACGCGTTCGTCGAGCTGGCGGTCGACGGCGAAACGGAACCCGGACTGGCGGACGCGTTGCGGGGACTCGGTTTCGCCGAAACGGGTCACCACCGCTCGAAGCCCGTCCGGTTGTGGCGGCAGGGGGACGCGCGGATCCTGCTCAACGGTTCCGGTGCCGGGGGCGCGTCGGTGGGTGCGGTCGCCGTCGAGAGCGCCGACCCGGTCGCGTCCGCCCGGCGTGCGCAGCGGCTGCTCGCCCCGATCTTGCCGCGCAGCCACCGCGCGGACGAGGCGGACCTGTCGGCGATCGCGGCGCCCGACGGGACGTCGGTCTTCTTCTGCCGCACCGGCGCCGACACCGCGGACAGCTGGCTCGGCGACTTCACGGAGACCCCGGCGGCGGGGGAGGCGGCCGGGGTGACCGGGATCGACCACCTGGCCCTGACCCAGCCGTTCGACCACTTCGACGAGGCGGCGCTGTTCTACCGGGCGGTCCTCGGCTTGGAGCCGGAGCCGGTGACGGAGTTCGCGGCGCCGTTCGGCCTGGTGCGCAGCCGCACGGTGGCCGACCCGTCCGGCCGGGTCCGCATCGCGCTCGAGTCGGCCCTGCTGCGGCGGGGCGAGTGGGCGCCGGGGGTGCGGGAGCCGCAACGGGTCGCGTTGACCACCGGCGACGCGCTGGCGAGCGCACGCCGGATGCGCGAGCTCGGGGCACCGCTGCTCGAGATCCCCGGCAACTACTACGACGACCTCGACGCCCGGCTGGCTCCGGATCCCTCCCTGCTGACGGCTTTGCGGCAGCAGTCGGTGCTCTACGACCGCGACGAGCGTGGTGAGCTGCTGCACTTCTTCACCGTGGTGCTCGGCGGCCGCGTGTTTTTCGAGGTGGTGCAACGCATCGGCGGTTACGCGGGGGATGGCGCCGCGAACTCACCGGTGCGGATGGCGGCCCATCGCAGGCAGCGCGAGGCGACGAGGCGCGACGCCCAGATGGTCAGCCGGGCGGCCAGCGGTGGGCGGCGAGGTCGGCCAGCGGGGTGTTGACCAGCTGACGGCGACGTGCCGGCGTGAGCCCTTCGTAGGCCGGGAGCATGTCGGTCTCGATCCACTTCCACCGGTCCGCGAACACCGTGATGTCCCCACCCGGCACGACTTCCCGGAACGGTTTCCCGCCGGGGATCGGCGACAGCGCGTCGGCGGACATGCGCTTCGGGATCTGGTCGAAGTCCGGGATGTCGCGGATCGACGCGTAGAACGGCGCCAGCACCACTTCCTGCTCGCGCCGCAGCAGCGCCCGGTTGCCCCGCCGGACCCGGCCGGGATCGCCGGAGGCGATGTCCCGCCAGGCATCGATCAAACCGGCGGGAGAAGCCGCCTCCAGCGCCGGCAGGCCGCCTTCCACGAAAGCCTGGTGCTGCCAGGCCAGGTCGTCGAAGATCGCCCGCTGTCCGACGAGCAGCTTCACCTGCACGGTCGAGGCGTAGCCGATGAGGATGTCGGCCGAGACGACCTGGTCGGCCGTCATCGCGGCGGCGTCCATGGTCGCCTGGGTGACGGTCAGCCCGCGGTACACCTGACCACCGGCCAGCTTCGCCATCCCGGCCCACAAGAGCTTTTCGTCGTGGTTGAACAACCCCATGTCGTAGGCGTAGACCCGCTCGACGATCGGCTTGGTGGCGGTGAACCCCGCGTCCGGGTCCCACCGCGCCGGGTCGATCCCGGCGGACCGCAGCGCGCGTTGCCGCCAGTCCGCCACCGATCGGGCCGGCGCCGCGGAGACCACCGGGGGCGGCGCGGCCGGAGCGGGCGCGGGAGGGGCCGCCAGCAGCGGGTGCACGATGCTCGTGCGGATGACCTGCCATTCCCGGGCCAGGGCGGCCTCCCCGCGCCGGATCGCCCGCCCCCGCAGCTCGGGGTGGCGCGTGTGGAAGACGACGTCGGTCAGCCAGCCCTCGTCCCGCCGCCCTCCGGCGACGAGCAGGCGGACGGCCTCCTCCGCGTGCCCGGCCCGGATCGCCGCCCGCGCCCCGGCCGGCAGGCGCAGCAGGGTGTCCGCCCAGCTCTCCAGCTCACCCGCCACGGAGAACGCGGCGGTCACGGGGTCCTGCCCGATGCCGGGACCTGCGCGCGGATGGCGGCGATCTTCTGCGCGAAGTCGCTGTTCTTGAGGTGCGCCGCCGACTCGTACTCGAAGTCGGCGCCGACCAGGGGCGGCGCCGCGGGCAGCGCGCCCTGGGCGATCCGCGCCGCGCCGTGCTCGTCGATGAGCCAGGGGTCCGCGGTGAAGTTCCGTTTTCGCAGCGGGGCATCCGCCCACCACAGCGTCGAGGGGCCCCACCAGCCCCGGCCGGCCGCGGCGTGCTGCACCGTCGTCGCCACCGCCACGGGTTGCGCACCGGCGGCCTGCAGCAGCTGCTTGAACTGCTGCGTGATCGCCGCGTCGGAGCCACCGTCGGCGCGGAAGGCGGCGTCGGCGACCAGCGTGCCGAAGAGATTGGACGGCAGGTCTTCCGGCGAGAACGCCGAGTTGTCCATGCCCGGGCCGGCGACGCCGAAAGTCGCGATCTCGTGTTCGACCGAGTCGACGTACGCCAGCTGCCGCGCGAGGGCGAGCCGTCGTTCGAGCGGTACCTCGTGGAGCAGGCGCGCCGAACCGTGGAACAGCTGGACGGTCGTGCCCGCGGTCGCCTGGTTCTGCAGCTGCGTCAGCGCCCACAGCGTCACGTCCGCGGTCTCGCGGGCGTGGCCGAGATCGACGAAGCCGAGTTTGCGCGTGTAGACCTCCCCGAGCGGCTCGCCCGGGGCGGCCCCGTGCGTGCCGAGGCCCGCGAGGTCGAGGACAGCGGGACCGAAGAGCAGGCAACACGCGCGCCCGGGCGGTCTTCCCCGCGGCACCAGCCGGTCGAGCCCGGTCTTCTTCAGGCGGAGGAAGGGGCGCACGATCCGGTCCCTGATCCGGGTCCACCGGTCCTTGAACTCGGGAGGATCGTTCTTCGTGATCTTCGCGGCGGTGCCCGGGAACGCCCGGTAGCCGATGTCCGTGAGCTTGTTCTCGTCGCGCTCACCACCGGTGAACGCGGCGTGCACGGCGTTCGTCGCCAGGACATCGCTCACGAGAGCGCCGAACATGCCCCCCTCGCCTTCGAGCCGCTCCACCGGATCGCCGGCGAGCCGTGGCCGGACCTCCTCGTCGTGGATGGCCCGCCACTCCTCCGCCAGCGCGGGTTCGTCCGGCCCGATCGACCGGCCGCCGAGCTCGCGGTGCCGGGCGTGGAAGACGAGGTCGGTCAGCCACCGCTCGTCCCGGACCCCGCTGTCGACGAGCAGGCGCACAGCTCGCGTCTGCTCTTCCCGGTCGAACGCCGCCCGGACTTGCTGGGGTGCCTGGGCCAGCTCGGTGGCCCACAGCAGGAGCTCGCCCTCGACGGAGAACGGACCCGGGTCCGCCTCCTCGTGCGCCACCGGCTCGGCCTCGGGCACCTCGGGAGCGGCCGCGAACGGGCTGATCAGCTCGCCCGCCCACCGCCGCTCCGGCTCCTCGGCGAGCGGGCCGCCCGGCTCGTCGTGCCATTCGGGCTCGTAACCCGAGTCCTCTCCCTCCGCCAGCGGATCGGGCGGTGTCCACGCCCAGGTCGTCTGGCTCTCGGCCGGCACGGCGCTCACCCCTTCAAGGCCGGGGCCGAGCCGTTCAGCGGTGCCATCGCGGCCGGCGACGCCGCCGGCACCGGCACCCGCAGCGGCTGCCCGCCGGTCGGCAGGGCACGCGCGGGGCTTTCCTTGACCCGTTCGCCGGTGGCCGACTGCCAGTTGTTGATCGTGTCGAGGACGTCCCTGAAGATGTTCGTCCCGCCGGTGAACAGCGTGGCCGCGGTCGTTTCGGTGTCGAACAGCCCGAGCTCGATCCCGCGCAGCAGCGTCGACATCGGTTCGGCCAGGTCGAACAGCTCCCGGGAGCGCAACGCCGGCGTGATCCCCACCTTCTGGCCCAGCGCTCCCAGCCGGTCGGCCGAGCTGCTCGCTTGCGCCTGCAGGTCGACGATCAGCGACGTGTCGCTGTCCACGGTCAGGTGGAACCAGTTCAGCATCGCGACGTAGGCGAACTCTTCGCGGGCGAGAGCGCCGCCGCGGCGGCGGTTGCCGAGCAGGTCCTTGAGCGCACGGGAAAGCAGGGCGATGTAGCTCGGGTCGGTCGGGTTGGCGCCGCTGTTGTTGGCCCGGTTCTCCACGCCGATCCAGATCTGCCGGAGCAGCTCGCTCCACTTCTGCCGGAAGTCGTGGTTCACCGGACCGGTCAGTTCTTTCCAGTCGGACAGCGGCCCCGAGCCGGCCCACAGCGGCGGCACCGCGTGCGCGAGGTCGAGCCCGAACATCCGCCAGTAGGCGTTGCGGCGGTTGGTCCGGTCGAACGGGCGGACCTGGCTGAGCACGCTCGCCACCGAGAAGGTCGGCAGGTCGCGGAAGAACAGCTGCTCGGTGGCCCGCAGCCAGGCGATGCTGTCCGGCGAAAGGACTCCCATCGTCTCGCCGACGACGAGCCGCCGGACCACTTCGGCGAAGATCTCGACGATGCCGGTGCTCTCCAGGACGTAGGCGTAGGCGAGGTGGTGCCACAGCAGCGGCGGGCAGAACAGTTCGTTCGGCCGGCCGCTCCACTCGAACGGCCCGGTGGTGTTGACGCCGGACGGCGCGAGGAAGGCGTCGAGCCCGTCGGTCGAGAAGAACGGGTCGTCGCCCGGCTGGGTCGGCAGGTCCAGCGCGTCGAGCACGGTGTCGTCGAAGAACCGGGCGAAGAAGACCAGGTCCTTTTCCCCGGACGGATCGGGGATCTGGGGCGTTCTTCGCGCCGAATCCCAGATTTCGTCGAGGAGGGAAGCGATCTGCGTCGGGTGGAGGCGGAACACGCGCTGCGCCCCGAGTTCGGCGTTCTGGTTGCCGAGTGCTTTGGCCAGTGGAAAGAACATGATGGTTTCTCCCGTTGTCTATCCGATGACTCCGCCGACCGGACCCAGGCACGGCCCGATCGCCACCGGCGTGCCGCCGCGGGCGGTGAACGTGATGATCGAGTCGATCCGCAGGTTGTCGGAGATGGCCTGGGGGCCCTGGTCGATGGTGACGGGCATGCCGTCCCGCAGTCCTTCCAGGAACCGGACGGTGTTGTCGGCGGCCCGGATCTTGGCCGCCGTCGCCGGGCCGAGGCCGGTGAAGGTCAGGGTGCCGAAGTCGCGCACCACGGTCACGGTCGTCAGCTGGAACACGCTCGGCGCGTGCCGGCCGAGCACGACGCCGAGGAAGTCGTAGGCGAAGACGACTCGTGCCTGCTCCGCGGCGTCGGTGTCCGCGGTGGTGAGCTGGTCGTCGCCGGACTCGACGTTCTGCTGGACGAGGGCACTGATCGAGCGGGTGAGCGACACCAGCTGGTCGAGCACCGGGTTCTGCCCGTTGTGCGCGGGGCCGGCCGCCGGACTGTCCTCTGTGGACTTGGTGGCGGGCTGCTTCTCGGTCTTGGCCGCCGGCGCGGCGGCCGCTTTCGGCCGTCCCGCGGCGACGCGGGATTCGGCTGTCTTCGGATTGGTCATGGCGTTTTCCTGTTCCCCTCCGGGTCAAGCGGCTTGGTGGTGGGAGCGCGGTGCGGCGTCGGCACCGACATCGGTGACCCAGGCCAGGAGCCGGGCCTGGTGCTCGGCCGCGGCGGCCGGTTCGAGCACCGCGCGGGTGGAGAGGTGGGCGAGGATCCGCAACGGTTCGCGCCGCCTCAGGTACGCCGAAGTCAGCAACGACGGGCCGGCCTGCCGGGCGAGCGACTCCAGTGCGGCCGGGGACACGCGGCGCGGATCGAGCAGCGCCGACAGCGGTGCGCCACCGAACGCGGCCATCGGCCGGCGGGTGCACACGTCGACGATGTCCGGCAACGCGGCGACGCTGAGGCGGGTCAGCGCGGCCACGTCACCGGGGGCGTCCGCGAGGGGGTTCCGCTGCCGCCAAACGGCGGCGACGTCATCCCACGGCCCGGCCCCGAACCAGCTCCGGCACAGTTCGGCGTTGACCATCACCCGCAGGAACGGGAACGGGTGCGGATCGGTGAACCGGATCCGGAACACCGCCTGCGGGGGACCGTCGACGACGTTGGCCAGCGCGGCCACGGGCGCCCACCCGGCCTGGGCGAAGGCGTGGACGTCGGCGGCGATCTCACCGGCCCAGCCCCGCCACAGCTCGGCCAGTTCCCTAGAGCGCGGCGCGAGCACGGTGCCCAGCGCGTCGGCCAGCTCGGTGGTCCAGCCGGTCAGGTGCGCCACCTGGTGGCCCGTCTCGTGCAGCAGCGCGGTCGGGTAGGCGAGGTTGTGCCGGGTCAGCTTGATCGCCGCGGCCGGCGACGGGTGACTGTGGTCCCACAGCCGGATCCCGGCGCGCAGGATCGCCGCGCCCAGCCCGCGATCGAGGTAGATCAGCGCCGGCGGGGACTCGATGCCCAGCCGGTTCAGGACGGCGGCCATGCTGTCGCCCGCCAGCGTGTCGTACCCGCGCAGCAGCGCGCGCAGGGCCGGGTTCGTCCGGCTGTTCACCGCGTCGCCGTAGAAGTCGAGGATCGTCTCGACCTGCAGGTACCGGGCGCGCAACCGCAGCACCGCTTGCCTCACCTCGGCGGGATCGCCGCCCGCGCCGAGCCTGCGGTGCAGCGCCCGGCCCTCGGCGACCAGGACCGTGACGACCTCCGACAGCCGGCCCCGGACCTGGCGCTGCAGGTAGTCCTCGAGTGCCTGCCACGCCTCGGGTGCGGCCATCGTGTCGAGATCGGCGAGCGCTTCGACCGCGAGCTGCCAGTGCACCAGCTCGGACTCGGTCTGCCGGTCCGCCGCGAGGTCAGTCACGGTGCATTCCCGGCCGGATGCTGACGGCCGGATCGCCCGCCGGCGTGCCCGCGGCGACCGCGGCGCGGTCGGCGAAGGAGAACGTGAAGGTCAACGTCGCCCCGGGCGCGGGATCCTGAGCCGCCTGGGCGAGCGTCTGCGCCGACGCCGGCAGCTGCTCCGACACCGTCCGCAGCATCCCGTCGGCGAGCCGCTGGGCGAGCTGCCTGCCGACGCCGGCCTGGGCGGTGATGCCGTGCTTGGTCATCAGCCGTTCCAGCCGGGTCGTGATCGCCTGGAGTGCGGCGTCGTCGAGCAGCCGCCGCACGGTCGAGACGACCTGGACGAGCTGCCGGCGTTGGAGCTGGGCCGCGAGTTCGTGGCTGTCCCGCTCGCCGATCAGCAGGTTCACCCGCAGCACCGGCTGCGGCGCGGTCAGGTCGAACCCCACGACGAAGCTCTGCCGGTGCCCGCGGTGCAGCGGGCGTCCCTGGCGGCGGAACCGGAAGTAGCGGCTGCCCGCCCGGCGGTGCTGTCCGTGCCCGCCGTGCCGGTGGGTCCCGGCGAAGCGGGGATTGCCCGTCAGCAGCGTCGCCGCCGTCTGCGTCAGCTCTTCGAACTCGGCCGCGCCGTCGGCCGACTCGTACGCGGCGAGGTGCCCCGGCCGGCCGCCGGGCAGCAGCTCGTACAGCTCCACTTCGCCCTCGACCGGCCACGCCTGCACACCGGATTCGAGCAGCCGCCGCTCGAGCGTCTCGCCGCCGGCCAGGACGACCGCGCGGGCGACGGGCCGGGTGAGCCGGACCGGGATGACGCGGCCGTACTTCTTGTAGCGGAAGCAGGGCTTGGTGGCGCGCGGCATCATGACCCACACCGCGTGCTCGGGTTCCACCAGCTCGGGGCGCAGCACCGCCGCGGGCAGGTGCCGGGCGGCCGCCTCGGCGAAGGCGTCCTGCACTTCGGTCTCGACGAGCAGCTCGTGCCCCAGTGATTCGGGTGGCAGCGTCATCACCTGCCGCACGGTGTCCTCGGTCGCGGCCACGAGGGCTTCGCCGCCGAGGGTTCCGTCGCCGCCGGCCTCGAGCCCGAGCAGCCCCAGCCCGGCGCCGGCGATGTGCCGGGACAGCAGCTTGGCCGCGTCCGCGCCGACCATGCCCGCGATCAGCTGTGAGAGCGGGCCGGCGATCGCGTCGACGACCTTGTCGCGGCCGATGATGCCGATCCCCGTCCGGATCAGCGGCAGCGCCGCCATGACCACGGGGATGAACTGCTCCAGCTGCTCGGTGGGCGGCACGCCGGGGTCGGCGGTGGCCAGCTCGCGCGCCAGCCGGGCGCGGGCGTCGTCCAGATCGTGGCCCGGTCCGGGGTCGTCGCCGGTGAACTCCGCGTGCTCGGCGGGCAGCGAACCGGTATCGCCGGTCACGGCCGCGGCGAGCTCGCGGTCGAACTCCTCCGCGAACGACTCCTCGGACAGTTCGCCGCTGCCCCGCAGTTTGGCCGCCAGCTGCGTGGCCAGCGGGCGCAGTGACTCGGGCAGCCGGCCGATGGCGCTGTCGAGCACCTTGCGCAACAGCGGCCGGACGAGCTTGCGGAGAATCCCGAACAGCGGTCCCAGCGCGAGTTTCCCGGCGAAGGCGAGCCCCTTCTTCGCGAGCTTGCCCACGCCCTTCGCCAGCTTCTTCGCCTTGTCCAGCAGACCGCCGAGGAAAAGCTGCTGGGAGGTCAGCGGATTGGTGAAGCCGTCCGCTTCGCGGTAGCCGGCGACCGCGTCGATCTCGCTCGTCTGCACGGAATCCGCCGACCGGTCCCCGAAGTGTTCTTCCAGGGCACCGAGCATGCGGTCGGCCTCTTCGGCCAGCTCCGCCATCCACTGCGCGGTGTCGGCGGTGGCGAGCACGGGCGCGGCGGACTCGTTCGACCAGGTGCCGACCGACTGGAGGTGCCGCGCGGCGACCTCGTCCTCCAGCAGCTCCAGCGCTTCGGCGAACCGGACGTCGTCGAGCTCGGCCAGCAGTGCCCCGGCCGCCTCGGCGCCGAGGTCGGCCGCACCCACCGCGGACGCGGCCTCGGCGAACGGGGAATGCAGCACCTGCCCGGGCGGCGGCGCCGGCCGCGGCTCGGCGCCACCGGACAGGGTCACCGGCGCGAACGGCGACATCGCGCCCGCTTCGGTCGTCACGGGGTCTCCGGCCTCGCCGTTGAGACCGTACGGTCTGAGCACGGGCATGCTCATCGGGAACTCCCTCGCCTAGCCGGACTCCTCTGCTACCGGACCACGGTTCCACGACCCGTCGACAATTCGTCGACAGTGCGGTCCGGGCCCGGATCCGGGGCGACGGGGGAATTCGAAGTGGTGCCGCGGGAAGGGAATGCCGTACGGGCAAGCGATTGCGGTGCGGATTCTCCGGCGGAGCGCGGGTCAGTTCTTCCAGACCACCGGGGACTTGTCGTAGCCGTCGCCCTTGTCGTACGTCGCGGCGCCGACTTCGCTGCCTTCGCGGGCGCCCTGCAGCGTGCACGTCTCGAACTTCGCGCCCGCCTTGCCGAAGTCCTTGCCCGCCGTGCCGGACTTGCACTGGTCGGTGCTGCCGGTGATGATCACGCCGGTGGAGCGGCCGTCGGCGCCGAGGGCGCGCAGGGTCACCGAGGAGTAGGACAGGTCGGCGCCGTCCACGTTCTCGACCGTCGCGCGCAGGTAGTACGGCGTGATGCCCTTCGCCTTGTCACCGTACTTCGCGAGGTCGGCGTTGGCGCCCTTCTCGATCGCCGTCACGGTGATCGCGATCGTGCCGGACTTGGTGGTGCCGTACTTGAACGGGACGACCGCGCGCTCGCCGAGCTTCAGTTCGGTCCCGGGCTTCGTGACGTCGCCGGCGGGCACGGCCGCGCCCGTCGAGGACTCCGGGGAGGCCGACGCCGAGTCCGACGCCGGAGCGCTGGTCGGGGCGGCGGGCGCGGCCTGGCCGGACTCCTCGCCGCACGCGGACAGCAGGAGGGTGGCGGCGCAGGCGGCGAGCAGGGCGGTGGTGCGGACGTGCTTCATGGATCTCCTCGGAAAGCCCGCCGGACAGGTTCCGGCCGGGGCGGAGCCGGGCGCCGCGGCCGTCCCCGAACAGTCGCGGCGACCCGTACGGGGCGCCCTCGCGGCTCCGTCAGCCGGACGCTAACCCGGCCGCGCCACCGGCGGTGTGGTCCGTTCGCACCACGCCGAGGTCACAGATCGTCGACGCCGATCAGGCCGTCCTGGATGGCCCGGGCGACGAGCGCGGCCTTGGTCGGCGCCTCGCGGCCGATGCGCGCGTACTTGACGCGGATCCGCTCCAGGTGGGAGTTCACCGTGCTGGCCGAGATCCCCAGCCGGTGTGCGACGAACTCCTTCGACTCCGACTGGAACCACTCGACGAGCACCTCGGCCTCCCGCGCCGAGAGCGCGGGCCGCGTCTCCGAGCGGTCCCCGGCGAGCGCCCCGGCCAGCGACGGCGGGGTGTAGGGCCGGTCCTGCGCCGCGGCCCGGGTCGCCTCCACCAGGTGCCCGGCGCCTTCGGCCTTCGTCAGGTAGCAGAGCGCGCCCAGCTCGAGGCACTGCAGCGCGACGTCGTCGTCCGAGCGCATCGAGTAGACGACCACGCGGCGCCCGGCCTCGGCCAGGCGCCGCAGGTCGCCGAACGCCGGCGCGGGGCCGCCCAGGTGCAGGTCGAAGATCACGACGTCGGCGGTCGCGCCCGCGCCGAGCCAGGCGGCCTTGACGTCCTCGCCCTCGGCGACGACGTCGATCGGCGGGTCGCCGGCCGCCAGCCAGTACGCCACGCCGGCGCGCACCGCCGGGTGGTCGTCGACCACGACGGCCGTCACTCGGGTCGCCACTGCGCCTCCATCCGCGATTGCCTTTCGGGCTCGGCACGGCCGTCCGCGACGACGGCGACGCGCACGAGTTCGGGAGTGCGCAGCACGCTGACGCGCGCCCGGGTGCGGGCGGCGGCCAGCGCGGTGAGCACGGTTCCGGTCAGCTCACGGCGGGCCTCGGCCGGGACTTCGACGACATCACCGCTCACGGCCAGCGTCACGGCGACCCCGCGCCGCTCGGCGACGTCGAGGCAGGCGGTGACCTCGTGCACGAGCGGGTCGGGCACGTCGTCGTTCTCCGCGAAGAGGCGTCGCAGCTGCGCGGCGGCCAGCGCGCAGCGGGCGCGGGCGTCCGGCGTGCGGGGGTCGACGGTGCCGTCGGCGAGCCCGGCCAGCAGGGGAAGGGTGGCACCGAGCTGTTCGGCGAACCCGGTGCGCAGGTCGCGCCCGGCCTGCGCGGCGAGGGCGGCCCGGGTGGCGAGGCGCTCCCGCTCGGCGGCGGCCGCGGCGGCCTCGCCCGCGCGGCGGTCGAGCAGCCGGATCAGCCCGGCGATGGCGAGCTGGAAGACGGTCACGCCGAACAGCACGATCGCGGCGTCGCCGAGCTCGGTGCGCGTGGGTGTCCCGCCGAGCAGGAACTGGGTGACGCTGGCGGCGGTGTGCGCGGCGAGCGCGGTCAGCAGGGCGGGCGGCCGGTCGGCGAGCAGCACGAGCAGGTGCCACCCGACGAGCCCGAACGACCAGTGCGGCTCGCGGAAGAAGGAGTCCGGTGGCAGGGCGGCGGTCGCGGCGGAGGAGGCGAGGAGCACGACGAATGCCCCACCGGCGGCGACGGCCGCGGGGATCGGCTTGCGCCGCAGCACCCAGAGGGCGCAGAGGGCGGTGACCCCGGCGAGGACACCGTAGGCAAGGTCGGCGACGACGGGCGGTTGGTAGGCGGGGTGGTGGCGGAGAAGGGGAGCGAGCCCGAGCCCGGGCTGGATGATGGCGGTCACGCCGAGCAGCACGATCCGGATTGCTGTAGCGAGCCGGATGGCGGGATCGGCTGGAGCGGCGGCCGCGTTGGGCGTGGCAGGGTGCGCCGAAGGGCCGGCGGCGCCCGGGAATCCCGAACCGGCCACCGCCCCACCCCCGCCCGCGGGGTCCCGGCGAAGTCGCATCCGTACCGCTGGGCTGAAGGTCCCCTTCGGCCCACGCGAGCCGGCCGAACCGGGCCTCGTCACCGACACCGTGGCCTCGCCGGAGCCCTGAGCTCCGTCCGCGGGGTCTTCCGCCGTCTCACGCACGAGACCACCTCAGCGTCACGGTCGTCCCGGCGCCGGGGCTCGAGCTGATCTCCGCGGTGCCCCCGGCGGCGCGCATCCGCTCCACCACCGACCCCCGGACCCCGCGCCGAGCCGGGGGAACCGAAGCCGGGTCGAAGCCGGAGCCGTCGTCGGTGATCGTGACCGCCACCCCGGCGGGCACCGCCGACAACCGCACCGCCACGGAGTCCGCACCCGAGTGGCGTTCGGCGTTGCGCAGCGCCTCCTCGGCCGCGCGCACCAGAGCCAAAGCCGCCGAAGCCGGAATCAGCGGCACCGGCTCCCACACCGCGTCCACCGGCAGCGAGCGTCCGACCAGGGTCGCCCGCAGACCCGCTTCCAGGTCGACTGGCGTGTCCTCCTCCCGGTGCGAACCGGTCAGGATCGCCAGATCACGGGCCGCATACCCCGCCACCGCGCCGGGGTCGGTCGCCGCGCCGGACGCGACCGCCAGGAACGTCGCCGACGCCGTGTCGTGCAGCAGTGCCAAGTACTCGCGCTCGCGACGGCGACGGTCCCGCTCGAGGGCCGCCGCCTGTTCGAGCGCCGCCTGCTCGGCGCGCGCGGCGTCCGTCCGGGCCGTCGACCGGACGAGCAGCACGAACGCCAGCCGCGCCAGCACGCTCTCCACGACGACCCGCAGCGCCACCGGCAGCCAGTCCCCGCCGCCGGCGACCGTCCCCACGGCGAGCAGCACCACGAGCGCCGGCCCGGTCAGCCGCGGCGGGTGCTCCCACTGCCAGGTGATCGCGGTGATCGTCAGGACGTTCACCGCCCACAGGCTCGCCGAGCCCGGCACCGACGTGATCCACGGCTGGCACGCGCCCACCGCACCGGCGCGCAGCACGCACAAGACGAACGACGTGCGCCGCCCACCGAAGACGTCGGCGGCGCTCGCAACCAGACTCAACGCCAGCAGGCCGAAGGGCAGGACACCGCCGGGCGCGGCGACCACGCCGAAGACGCCGACGACCGCTGTGGCGACGGCTCGCGCGGGCCCGGCGAACCGGGTGACCGACGCCCGGAACTGCGCCTCGACCGGCCCCGGCGCGCTGGCCGTCATCACACCCCCGGGAACTGCGGAAATCGGACGTACTGTTTCTACCAGGCGTCGCCTGGCGCGCAATTCTGTCCAATAAGGGCGAACTTCCTGCACAATCGAGCACTTGACATGCCCGGTCCTGCTCGCTTTACTGCTGAGCACGTCGGAACGGACGCCCCGACGTCAGAGGTACGCCCAGCCGGTATGTCGGCCTCCGCCGCGAGCCCGGACTGAGTCGCCAGGACGCGCACGTGGTCCGAGGCGGGGTCGTGCCCACCATCATCCGGAGTTCGATGATGCCCTCTTCCCGCGTTCAGTTCCTCGCCGGCGCCGCCCTGGCGGCCGCTGTCCTCGGCGGCACCGCGTGTTCCGCCTCCGCGGCACCGGTGGCCACCGTCACGCCGCCGCCGGTCAAAGCCGGCTTCGACTACCAGATCGGCGGCGCGTACACCCCCGCGAAAGACGTCCAGGTCGTCAGCCGCGACCACACCGCCTCGCCCGCTCAAGGCGTCTACAACATCTGCTACGTCAACGCTTTCCAGGCGCAGCCCGGCGCCGAGGGGGAGTGGGACGACCTCCTGCTCCGCGACGCGAACGGCAAGGTGGTCGTCGACGAGGACTGGGACGAAGCCCTGCTCGACCTGCGCACCGCGGACAAGCGAACCCGGGTCGCGGCCAAGGTGAACGCCTGGGTCGACGACTGCGCGGCCCGGGGCTACCAGGCGATCGAGCCCGACAACTACGACAGTTTCACGCGCTCCGAAGGACTTCTGTCCGACAGCGACGCCCAGGCCTACATCCGCCTGCTGTCCGCGCACGCCCACGCGAAGGGCCTGGCGATCGGGCAGAAGAACACCTCCGAGCTGGCCGGGCAGCGCCAGGCGAACGGCCTCGACTTCGCCGTCGCCGAAGAATGCGGTGAGCAGGACAACTGCGACGAGTTCACGCCCGCGTTCGGCGACCACGTGATCGTCATCGAATACACCGACGCCGGCCTGGCCAACGCCTGCGACCGCTGGGGCGGCTCGCTGAGCATCGTCCGCCGCGACCACGACGTCGTCCCGGAGGGCGAAGCCGGCTACGTCCGCAAGACCTGCTGATGGACCGGCGCGGATTCCTGCGCGGCGCCGGCGGTCTGGCCCTCGGCGCGGCCGTGGCCGGCTGCGGCCCGGCGCGCAGCACCGGCGGCCCGGTGACCGTCGAGATCTGGCACGGCCAGACCGACACCGGCAAGAAGGTCCTCGACGCGCTCGTCGCGGACTTCCACCGGACACACCCCGGCATCCGGATCGACCTGGGCGGTGGCGTCCTTTCGGACGCGATGCTCCAGAAGGTCACCGCGGCGCTCGCGTCGGGGTCGTTCCCGGACATCGCCTACGTCTTCGGCTCGGACCTCGCCAGCGTCGCGCGCAGCCCGAGCGTCGTCGACGTCACCGACCTCGTCGACGCGGGCCCCGGCTTCTGGGCTCCGGCCCGGGAAGCGGTCACCGTCAACGGCCGCGTCCGCGCGGTCCCGGCGCTGCTCGACTCGCTGGCCGTGGTGTGCAACAAGGCGTTGTTCGAGCAGGCCGGGATCCCGGTGCCCGCCGCGGGCTGGACGTGGGCCGATTTCGTCGCCACGGCCGGGAAACTCACCGACCCGGGCAGTGGCACCTTCGGCACCGCCTGGCCCGCCACCGGCGACGAGGACACCGTGTGGCGGCTGTGGCCGATGGTGTGGGACCTCGGCGGCGACGTCATCGGCGCGGGCGGGCGCGGCATCGGGTTCACCGAGCAGGGCGTGCGGGCCCTGGAGGTCGTCCGCGACCTCGCCGCGGCGAAGTCCGTCTACCTCGACCCGAAGACCGGCAGCGAGCAGATGTACCAGGCGTTCGAGGCCGGCCACATCGGCATGGTCCCGACCGGCCCGTGGCAGCTGCCCGACATCGCCGACGCCGGGATCGACTACGCGATCGTTCCGTTGCCCAGCTTCAGCGGCCGCCCGATCACCATCTCCGGCCCGGACACCTGGACGCTCTTCGACAACGGCGAGGAGCGCGTCGAGGCGGCGCGCACGTTCCTGTCCTGGCTGGCGGACCCGGCCCAGGACGTCCGCTGGGACGAGGGCGCGGGCAGTCTCCCGCTCAGCCGCCGGACGCAGCAACTGCCCGCGTGGCAGGAGAAAACGGCGGAGACCCCGGGCCTGCCGGTGTTCGTCGACGCGCTGGAGAACGCCCGCGTCCGGCCGGTGCACCCGGCCTACCCCCAGGTGTCGGCGGCCGTCGGCACCGCGATCGTCGCCGTGCTGCTCGGCCAGGCGACGCCGGCCGACGCGCTGCGCGACTGCGCCGCGGCCGCGAACGCCGCCCTGATCATTCCGCGATAGGGAGCCGCCATGCCCGGACTGCCGAGGCCCATCACCGTCACGCCCGCCCGGAACCCCGCCAAGAGCCGACGGCGCCGCGAAACCGCGTCCGCCTGGGCCTACGTCTCGCCCGCCGTCCTGATCATCCTCGGCCTCGGCGTGGTGCCCGTGGCCTGGTCGCTGGTGCTGTCCTTCCAGGTCGACGACCTCGTCACGCCGAGCCGCTGGACCGGCGTGGACAACTACGCCGCCCTCGCCCAGGACCCGCACTTCGCCCAGGCGGTCTGGAACACCGTGCTGTACACGGTGCTCTACGTCCCGCTCAGCATCCTGTTCGGGTTCCTGCTGGCCCAGGCGCTGAACCGGCGCATCCGGCTGGCCGGGGTCTACCGGACGCTCGTGTTCGTCCCGTTCGTGCTGTCGGCGACGGCCCAGGGCGTGCTGTTCTCCTTCATCCTCGACCCGCAGTTCGGCGCGGCCAACTCGCTGCTGCACCACCTCGGCGTGTCCCCGCAAGGGTTCCTGACCGACCCGGCGCAGGCGCTGCTGGTCTTGGTCGGGATCACGCTGTGGAGCGGCACCGGGTTCTGCGTCGTCGTTTACCTGGCCGCGCTGCAGGACGTTCCACCCTCGCTGGTCGAGGCGGCGCGGCTGGACGGTGCCGGCACCTGGCGCGTGCTCCGGCACGTCACGCTGCCCGCGATCACCCCGGTGACGGTGTTCCTGGTGCTGTGGCAGCTGATCACGTCGCTGCAGGTGTTCGACCTGGTCTACGTGACGACCAAGGGCGGCCCGCTCGGCTCCACCACGGTCATCGTCTACTTCGTCTGGGAGCAGGCGTTCAAGAACTTCACCGCCGGCTACGGTGCGGCTTCGGCCTACGTGCTCGCGCTGGCCCTGCTCGTCGTCGTGCTCGTCCTGCGCGTGCTGCGCCGGCCAGGGAAGGCCCTTCGATGACGGCCCGGCTCGAAGTACCCGCGACCCGCGTGCTGCCCGTGCCGCGCCGGCCCCGGCTGCCCTTCAGCCCGTGGCACCTGCTGCTCGTGCCGCTGGCGCTGATGTTCGCGGCGCCGCTGGTGTGGCTGCTGCTCAGCTCCGTGATGAGCAACGCGGAGATCAACCGGTTCCCACCCGCGCTCTGGCCGTCCCATGTGGACTTCGCCGGGTACCGCTACGTCCTCGAGAACGCGCTTTTCGTGCGCTGGTTCACGAACTCGCTGATCGTTTCGGCGGTGACGGTCGTGTCGAACCTGCTGTTCGGCGCGCTGGGTGGGTACGCGTTCGCGCGGATGCGGTTCACCGGCTCGCGGGCGCTGCTCGCGCTGATGGTCGCGACGATGGCGATCCCGTTCCAGCTCACCATGATCCCGACGTTCCTGGTGATGAAGAAGCTCGGCCTGATCGACACCCTCGGCGCGCTCATCGTGCCGTCGCTGGTGACGCCGTTCGCGGTGTTCCTGCTGCGCCAGTTCTTCCTCTCGCTGCCACGGGAACTCGAAGAGGCGGCGTGGATCGACGGCTGCTCACGGCTGCGCGTGCTGTTCACCATCGTGCTGCCGCTGTCGCGGCCCGCGCTGAGCACGGTCGCCGTGCTGACGTTCCTGAGTACGTGGAACGACCTGACCTGGCCGCTGATCGTGCTCAACCACGACACGACCTACACGCTGCAGCTGGGGCTCACGACGTTCCAGGGCCAGCACCACACGAACTGGGCCGCGGTGATGGCCGGCAACGTCATCACCGTGCTGCCCGTGCTGCTGGCCTTCCTCGGCGCGCAGAAGACGTTCGTCCAGTCCATCACCTCCAGCGGGCTCAAGGGCTGACCCGTCCGCCCTCCCCTTCGACCACACCGGATCGGATTTCGATGACCCCCAAGATCACCCTCGTCGGCGCGGGCAGCGTCGTGTTCACCCAGGGCCTGCTCGCGGATTTGTTCGCCTACCCGGAGCTGGCCGGCGTGCACGTCGCCCTGCACGACATCGACCCGGACCGGCTGGCGACCGCGCTGGCCGCGGCCCGGCAGATCGCCTCCGTGCGGGGCGTCAAGCCGGTGCTCACCGCGCACGCCGATCGCCGGGAAGCGTTGTCGGGCGCGGACTTCGTCGTGAACATCGTCCAGATCGGGATGGGGGAGGCGACCCGCACCGACTTCGAGATCCCCGCGCGCTACGGCGTGCGCCAGACCATCGGCGACACCCTCGGCATCGGCGGGATCTTCCGCGCGCTGCGGACGTTCCCCTTCCTGAAGGCGCTCGGTGCCGACATCGCCGACGTCTGCCCGGAGGCGTGGCTGCTGAACTACACGAACCCGATGGCGATGAACGTCCAGTACCTGGGCGAGGCCACCGGGCTGACGCGGGTCGTCGGCCTGTGCCACTCGGTGTACTGGACCGTGCACGGGCTCGCCGAGCTGGTCGGGGTGCCGTTCGACGAGGTCACCTACGTCGCGGCCGGCGTCAACCACCAGGCCTGGGTGCTGCGGTTCGAGCACGCGGGCGCCGACCTCTACCCGCGGCTGCGGGAGCTGGCCGCGTCCGACGAGCAGCTGCGGCGGCGCGTCCGGTTCGACATGCTCCGGCGGCTCGGCTACTACCCGACCGAGACCAGCGAGCACTCCGCCGAGTACGTGCCCTGGTACCTCAAGCACGACTCCGAAATCGAGCGCCTGCGGCTGCCGATCGGTGCCTACCTGGACATCGTCGCGGAGAACGAAGCCGAGTACGACCGGACCCGGCGGGCGGTCGCGGCCGACGAGCCGCTGCCCGTCGAAGGCACCGGCGAGTACGCGCCGCAGATCGTCCACAGTGTCCTGACCGGCACCCCGCGGACCGTCTACGGCAACGTCGTCAACCGGGGCTTGATCGAGAACCTGCCCGCCGCCGGCGTGGTCGAGGTGCCGTGCCTCGTCGACGGAACCGGCGTCCGGCCGACCCGGATCGGTGCGCTGCCGCCGCAGCTCGCCGCGCTCAACCGGACTTACCTGAGCGCCAACGACCTCGTCGTGCGCGCGGCCGTCGAAGACGACCCGCTGCACATCCGGCACGCCGCGATGACCGACCCGGCGACCGCGGCCACGCTGCCCGTCGAGCGGATCTTCGAGCTGTGCGACGACCTCGTCCGCGCGCACGGCGACCGGCTCCAGCCCGCGCTGCGCGCCGTCCTCGGCCGCTGACCCTCGAGAGGGAGACCATGTCGCGCGGTCGGTGGACCTGGCGAGCTGACCCGCGGACCCACCTCGGGCAGCAGGTTTCCCGGCCGGCGCACCGCTGAAACGGCGTTGTCGGGATCCGCACAGGACCTGCGTCGGCGCCCGGCCGAAGGTAAAGTTCCGGCACGTTCCGCGGTTCAGCCCAGCAGCCGTAGCCCAGTGCCGAGCCTCGCGGCCGGCGTTCGCACTCAGCCTGCGGAGGTTGCTTCCCGTGCTCTCCGGAACAGCGGACAGACGGCCGGTCGCCCATGCTCGGTGAGCACACCGGCGAAAGCGGCCTCCCCACTTCGCCCCGGTACTCGCTGGACGTGCCCGGCGACGGGCGGCCGTGGTGGGCCCGCGACGAACCGCCGGAGGTGATCGCCGGGCGCTACGAGGTCGGCGGCCTGATCGGCAGCGGCGGTACCGCCCGCGTCTACCAGGCCTTCGACCAGCGGCTGCGCCGCGACGTCGCGGTCAAGGTGTACGAGCGGGGCGCGGTGGCCGTGGAAGTTCTGCGCCGGGCACGGGAGAAGGCCATCCAGGCCAGCATCGACCACCCCCGCGTCGTCGCCCTGTACGACAGCGGCACCGAAGGCGACCGGCCCTACCTGGTGATGCAGCTGGTGACCGGGGAGAACCTCGCGCAGCGCCTGCTCGCCGGGCCGATGCCGGCCGAGCAGGTCACGGAGCTGGCGGCCGAGCTCGCCGAAGCGCTGGCGCACGTCCACGACCGGCGGATCGTGCACCGGGACCTCAAGCCCGCCAACGTCCTCCTCGGCGGCGACGGCCCGCTCCTCTCCGACTTCGGCATCGCCCACGAGCTGGACTCCACGCACGTCACCGGCACCGGCCTGGTGACCGGCACGGCCGCGTACCTGGCCCCGGAGCAGGTCGTCGGCGAGCAGGCCGGCCCGGCGGCCGACGTCTACGCGCTCGGGCTGATCCTGCTGGAATGCCTGACCGCGGAACGCGAGTACCCCGGCACCCTGGCCGAGTCGGCGACGGCCCGGCTGCACCGGCCGCCGCGGGTCCCCGCCGGGCTGCCTTCGCCACTGGCCGACGTCCTCGAACGGATGACCGTCCGTGAACCCGCGCAGCGCCCCACGGCCGGGGAGGTCGTGCGGCTGCTGCGGCAGCCGGCCACGACGGTGGCGGCGCCCGCGCCGCGCCGGCGGAAGCTGGTCGCGGCCGGCGGGCTCGCGACCGCGGCCGTCGCGGTCGTGCTCGGCGTGCTGCTCACCCGGCCGGACGCCGCGGGGCCCGGTGCGGGCGGGGAGCCCGTCGCCGGGTCGGTCGTCCCGAGCAGCCCGGCGCCGTCGTCGGTGGCCTCTTCACCGCCCGCGTCGACCGTCCTGATGGGGTCCCAGGAGGGCGGGGCCGCGGCGCCCCCGGGGCCGGCGGCGGTGTCGAGGCCCCAGCCGCCCACGCCGGAAGCGGTGCACTCCGCGGCCGCGGAGAACGGCAAAGCCAAGGGCAAGACCCGGGGGAACGGCCCGGTGAAGGGCAAGGGGCAGCCCGATCACTGACCTTCACGGCCCCTCGGCCGGGCGCTGCACGCCCAGGGCGACCGCCCGCAGCAGCGTCGTCAGTTGCTCGCGGAACCGCAGCGCGCTGTGCGCCCACCTCGGCACCTCGTCGTACAGCCGGCGCAAGGTCGGCGACGGCCGGGACAGCTGGAAGAGGTACGCCGCGCAGCTCATCGCCGCCGTCAGGAGGGTCCGGGCGCCGTCGGCGTCCAAGCCGGCGCCGGTCTCGACCAGAGCCGCCGTCATCGCGTCGAACGCCTCCGAGGCGGCGGTCTTGTAGCCGCGCGCCCGCTCCAGCCGGACCGCGCCCTCCAGGCTGAGACCGACGTGCGTCTGCAGGTCGCAGAACAGGGGGAGCGCGTCCAGCGACCCGGCGACGACCTCGGCGACCTCGACCGGGCCCAGCCGGCGGCCTTCGAGGTCCGCCAGCAGCCGCTCCCGCCACTCGGCCCAGCCCTGCTCCGCCAGTTCGAGCAGCAGCTCCTCGCGGGATTCGAAGTACCGGCGCAGCGCCGACGGGTGCAGGCCGACCCGGCTCGTCACCTCGGTGAGGGTGACCTCGCGCACGCCGCGTTCGACCGCGAGTTCGCGCGCGGCGGTCAGCAAAGCGGTCTTGCGGACCTCTTTGTCCTGGTCGGAGCGGGCGCGCTGGCGGGGATGAGGCACGCGTCCACGATAACGCAACCGCTTTGACTTAACGCTGCAGCGGGCGTACGTTCGCCTTAACGCAAGGGCATTGCGTTAACAAAGGAGCTTCCGATGAGTTCAGTCTTCTTCGTGACCGGTTCGTCGCGCGGCCTCGGCCGGCAGATCGCCGAGCGGGCCCTCGCCGCCGGGCACCGCGTCGTCGCGACCGCCCGGGACCCGCGCGCCCTGGACGCGCTCGTGGCCCGCTACGGCGACCGCGTCCACGTCGAGCCGCTCGACGTCACCGACGCGGCGGCCGCCGAAACCGCGGTGGCCGCCGGCGTCGCCGCGTTCGGCCGGATCGACGTCGTGGTCAACAACGCCGGCCAGGGCGACCGGGTGTCCCTGGAGGACACGACGCTCGACGTCTTCCGCCGGCAGATCGAGACGAACTTCCTCGGCACGGTGTACGTCACCAAGGCCGCGGTTCCGGTGCTGCGCGCGCAGGGCGGCGGCCGGATCATCCAGATCTCGTCCGTCGGCGGCCGCGTCGGCAGCCCCGGGATGACGGCGTACCAGTCGGCGAAGTGGGCGGTCGGCGGGTTCAGCGAAGCGCTCGCCGCCGAGGTCGCCCCGCTGGGCATCAAGATCACGGTTCTGGAGCCGGGCGGGATGCGCACCGACTGGGCCGGCGCGTCGATGACCACGCCGCCGATCAGCGAGCCGTACGAGGCGACGGTCGGCGCGTCCGCCCGCGCGATGGCCGACTTCGAGCGGCACGCGAACAGCGACCCGCGGAAGGTCGCCGACCTGGTGCTCACCGTCGCGGGCCTCGACGAGCCGCCGCTGCGCCTGCTGGCGGGCAGCGACGCCTACGAGTTCGGCCGCCAGGCGTGGCGGCACCGCGTCGACACCGACGCGAAGTGGGCCGGCCTGAGCAGCTCCACGGATCACGACGAAGCCGGCGACGCGTGGCGCCTCCAGCGCGGCCAGAGCCTGCCCGACGTGCGGGCCTGACCGACACCGACGAGTGGCCGGAGGTTCCGGAAGGCCGTTTGGTGGGTAGCCCAGGGGTGTGAGGCTGAGCAGGCCCTGCCTGCGGACTAGTGAGAGGTGATCACATGAGCCAGGGCGATGCTCCGGTCGGGCGATCGGTGAAGACGGCGGCCGCCGGCGTTCGGGATCTCGCCGCGGAAGCGGCACGAGTGGGGGCGGCCGCGGCCGCGCGGGCGGTGGAGATCACCGACCGCAAGCTGTCCGAAAGCGCGGACGAGCTCGCGAAGGTCGGCCGTTCGGCGACCAAGGACTTCGACAAGAGCACCCGGTCTTCGCGCCGGGACGTGCTGAAGCACTCGGTCGCCGCCCGCGACGAGGTGCTGTCCCGCGCGGTGAAGCTGCGCGACCCCGGTCGCAAGGCGGCGCAGGCGATCGCGACGGTGGCGGGCTCGACGGGCGAGTCGAACCGCAAGCGGCGCAAGGCCGTCGCGACGGCGAAGCGTGACCTGGCCGTGGCGCTGGAGGAAGCGAAGAGCGTGGCGCGCGGGGACCGCTCCCGGCGGGCCCGCTGGCCGTGGCTGCTGGTGCTGGGCGCGGTGGCCGCCGCGGTGGTGGCCGTCGTGCAGGCGAAGCGGTCGAACCCGCTGGTGGAGGAGACCGAGGAGAAGGCTCCGGTGCCGGCGGACAAGGTCGTGACCCCGGCGGACCAGGCGGTGCCGCCGACGCCGGCCAAGCCGGTGGCCGCGGCTCCGACTCCCGCGTCGGCTCCGGCTGCCGCACCGGCGCCGAAGCCGGCCGACGCCCCGAAGCCGCCGGCTCCCAAGCCGGTCAACGGCACCAACGGCCACGCGGCCAAGGGCAAGACCGAGCACAAGGCCCGGTAGGACCGGATCGAACGGGGGCGCTGCCTGAACGGGCAGCGCCCCCGTCGTGCTGTTCGCTGCTCCGAACGAGTGCGTGGTGTTACCGCCGGGACGGGGTCCGCGACTGACGGGACATGACGTCACCGTTGCCGGAACGGGAAGAAGCCTGGCTGCTGGAAGAGTACAAACTGCTTTCCGCGCACTACTTCCACGAAGACCAGATCTACTTCCGCACGGGCGGCCTGCTCATCACGCTGAACAGCGCGCTGATCGCGGTCTCCGCGGCCTCCGGTGAAGTCTCCCGGCTGCCGCCCGCCGTGCTCGTGCTGTTCTCGTTCTTCGGATTCTTGGTGACCCTCGGCTGGATCGCGATGCTGTGGCGGATCCGGGCCGTCCGGCAGATCAGCAGCAAGCGCATCGAAGAGATCGAGGCCGGGCTCGAAGCGAGCTGGTCCGCCGCGATCGCCTCCCCGAGGATCCGGCTGCGGATGGGCGAACGGCTCGTCGCCGAGGCGGGCCGTCTGCCGTCGAGGCGGATGACCGGCGTTCCCGCTACCGTGCTGTTCCTGCTCGTCCCCGTCGTGGCGGCCGCATACTGGGTCTGCCTGCCGTTCTGGCGCTGAGTACCCGGGGCTCACGCTCGGTCGTCGTCCGGTGTGACGTGGGTCTGCTTGAGAGCATGGTCCCATCGCGCATAATGAGCACCTGACCGACCGCTTAGCATGTGCCGGGTACCACACCGCGAAGGAGACACACAGCCGTGAACTCGTTCAAGGATCGCGTCGCGATCGTCACCGGGGCCAGCCGGGGCATCGGCCTCGGGATCGCGAAGACGCTCGTCGAGCGCGGGGCCAAGGTGTGCATCACCGCGCGCAAGCCCGAGGCCCTCGAAGAGGCCGTCAACTCCCTCGGCGGGCCCGACGTCGCCATGTTCGTGCCCGGCAAGTCCGACGACACCGACCACCAGGACGAGGCGATCGCCAAAACGATCGAGACCTTCGGCCGGCTCGACTACCTGGTCAACAACACCGGCATCAACCCCGCCTACGGGCCCACCCTCGACATCGACCCCGCCGCCGCGGCGAAGATCCTCGGCGTCAACGTCCTCGCGCCACTCGGCTGGACCAAGCGCGCCCGCGACGCCTGGATGGGGGAGCACGGCGGTGCCGTCGTCAACGTCGCCTCGGTCGCCGGCCTCGGCGCGTCGCCCGGCATCGGCATGTACGGCGTCAGCAAGGCCGCGCTGATCCGGCTGACCGTCGAGCTCGGTGCCGAGCTGGGGCCGAAGATCCGCGTCAACGCCGTCGCGCCCGCCGTCGTCAAGACGAAGTTCGCCACCGCGCTCTACGAAGGCCGTGAAGATGAGGTCGCCGCGGCCTACCCGATGAAGCGCCTCGGCGTGCCGGCCGACATCGCCGGCGCCGTCGCGTTCCTGCTGTCCGACGACGCGGGCTGGATCACCGGCCAGACGATGGTCCTCGACGGCGGCGTGACCCTGGGTGGTGGCCTGTGACCGGCGTCGTCGTCACCGGGGGCGGCGGGGGCATCGGTGCCGCGCTGGCCCGTCGCTTCGCCGCCGAAGGCGCCCAGGTCGTCGTGGCCGACCTCGACGGCGACAAGGCCGGCGAAGTCGCGAAGGAGGTCGGCGGCACGGCGTTCACCGGCGACGTCGCGAGCGTCGACGGCGTCGCGAAGCTGATCGAGAGCGCCCGCGCGACGCTGGGCGAGATCGACGTCTTCTGCGCCAACGCGGGCATCGCGCCCTTCGGCGGCGCGGAAAGCCCCGAAGAGGTCTGGGCGCGCACCTGGGAAGTCAACGTCATGTCCCACGTCCGCGCGGCGAACCAGCTGCTCCCGGCGTGGCTCGAGCGCGGCCGGGGTCACTTCATCGCGACCGTCTCCGCCGCCGGGCTACTCACCAGCCTCGGCTCGGCGCCGTACTCGGTGACCAAGCACGGCGCGCTCGCGTTCGCCGAGTACCTGTCGGCGACCTACCGGCACCGCGGGATCACCGTGCAGGCGATCTGCCCGCAGGGCGTGCGCACCGCCATGCTGGAGAGCACCGGCACCGCCGGCCAGCTGCTGATGGGCGCGTCCGCGATCGAGCCCGAGCAGGTGGCGGACGCGCTGTTCGCGGCCATCGAGTCGAAGCAGTTCCTGGTGCTGCCGCACCCCGAGGTCGCCGGCTACTACGCGGCCCGTGCGACGCAGACCGACCGCTGGCTCGGCGGGATGAACAAGCTGCAGCGCAAGGTCGAAGCGGCCCTCGAAGCCGAATGAACTGGCAGCCGGAGGTCGACGAGATCGCGCGGCGGCGTGAGCTGGCCGAGCGCATGGGCGGGCCGGAGAAGGTGGCCCGCCAGCAGGCCGCCGGGCGGTCGACGGTCCGCGAGCGGATCGCGGCCCTCGTCGATCCCGGCAGCTTCGACGAGATCGGGGCGCTCGCCGGCACGGCGTCCTATGTGGACGGGTCACTGGAGTCGTTCACCCCGGCCAACTTCGTCATCGGAACGGCGAAGCTCGACGGCCGCCGGGTGGCGATCGGCGGCGACGACTTCACCGTCCGCGGCGGCGCCGCCGACGCCGCGATCATGGAGAAGCAGGTCCACGCCGAGCGCCTGGCGAACGAGCTCGGGCTGCCGATGGTGCGGCTGATCGAGGGCACCGGGGGCGGCGGCAGCGTCAAGATGCTGGAGCAGCACGGGTTCACCTACGTCCCGGTCAACCCGGGCTGGGACCTCGTGGTGGACAACCTCTCGACGGTGCCGGTCATCGCGCTGTGCCTGGGCCCGGTCGCCGGGCTCGGGGCCGCGCGGGCGGTCATGTCGCACCTGAACGTCCTGGTCGAAGGCGCCGGCCAGCTGTTCGTCGCCGGCCCGCCGGTGGTCAAGCACGCGACGGGGGAGGACCTCACCAAGGAGGAGCTGGGCGGCGCCGACGTCCACCGGCGCAGCGGCGCGGTCGACCGGATCGTGGCGTCGGAGGCGGAAGCTTTCGTCGTCGCCAAGCAGTTCCTGTCGTACTTGCCGTCCTCAGTGGACTCTTTGCCGCCGGTGTCGTCCACGGCGGACCCCGTGGACCGGGCCGACGAGGCGCTGCTGTCGCTGGTGCCGCGCAACCGGCGTCATCCCTACCGGTTGCGGCCGCTGCTCGACGGCGTCTTCGACGAAGGCTCGGTGTTCGACTACGCCGTGTCGGGCGGCTCGGCCTACGCGGGACTGGCGCGGCTGAACGGCCACCCGGTCGGTGTGCTGGCCACCGACCCGTACCGCGGCGCGACGCTGACGCCGGAGGGCGCCGACGTCATGACGCGGCTGGTCGACCTTTGCGAGACCTTCCACCTGCCACTGGTGTCGCTGACCGACCAGGCGGGCATGGTGATCGGCGCGGCCGCCGAACGCGCGGGCGCGATCCGCCACGGCGCCCGCGCGGTGACGGCGGTCTACCAGACGCGGATCCCGATGGCCGAGGTGATCGTCCGGCGCGTGTTCGGCGTCGGCGGCGCGGGCCAGGTCAACCGGCACCGCCTGGTCCGCCGCTGGGCATGGCCGTCCGGCGACTGGGGTTCCCTGCCGGTCGAAGGCGGCATCGAAGCGGCCTACCGCGCCGAACTCGACGCCGCCGACGACCGCGAGGCGCGGATCGAGGAGATCCGCGCCCGCCTCGACGCGGTGCGCTCGCCGTTCCGCACGGCGGAGCGGTTTTCGGTGGACGACGTCATCGACCCGCGCGAAACCCGGGCGCGGCTGTGCGACTGGGTGCCGGACGCGTACGCCGTGCTGCCGAAGCTGGTGGGCCGGCCGTCGTTCGGGCTGCGGCCCTAGGGTCGTGGGGGGGGGGGGGGGGGGGGGGGGGGGGTGGGTGGGTACGAACCGGGCGCCTAGACCTTCGTGAGAAGGTCCGTTGAGTTCGGATCAGCGGT
>NZ_JBFBAG010000023.1:0-11709 GCF_040682155.1 Amycolatopsis sp. NPDC051371 | reverse complement strand
GTGAGTGAGAAACAGTGTTCTAACCCTGTTTCTCACTCACGACCCGGTACCAGTTCGGCCTGATGACTTCCAGCCCGACGGGCTTGCCGCCGGGCCGGTCGAACATCCGGACCCCGTCCCCGAGCAGCACCGGCACGGGCAGCGCGAGGATCTCGTCGAGGACACCGGCTTCCAGGCATTGCCGGGCGACGTCGGCGCCCAGGACGTTGACGTACTTCTCGCCGGCCGCCTTCTTCGCCGCCGCGACCGCGCCGACAAGGTTGTCGACGAACGTGACGCCGGGCGCGGGGGCCGCCGGGCGGTGGGTGAGCACGAACTGCGGCCCCTCCCAGCCGCCGCCGAAGGCCTTGCCCTCGCCCTCGGTGCCGCGGTGCGGGTCGTCGCCGCCGTACGTCCGGCGGCCGACGAGCAGCGCGCCGATCTCCGGGATCAGCTCGTCGACCAGCGGGTCCGGGCCCAGGTACGGGGTCAGCCAGGACATGTCGCCGCCGGGGCCGGCGACGAAGCCGTCGATCGAGCAGCTGAAGCCGTAGAGCAGTTTCGCCATGGTGTGTCTCCTTGAGCCGGTTTCGCGGACTTCAGTACTGACGGCGGCGGCCGGAAAAGTCATCGGCCTCACCCGGCCGTGTCCGGAACGCGACAGGATCACCACGGACCGTTGACAACGGTGTCAGCCCGCGAGGACCGTTCCGAAACGCATCGGCTGAACTTGTGCTCAACGGCGAAGGACAAGTGACATGGTCTTGCGTACCCTCACGCGGCTTTCCGCCGCGACAGTCCTGGCGATAGCCGGCTTGATCCCCGTACCCGCATCCGCGGCGCAGCTGGTCACCGACCCCGCGTCGCTGGTCAACCCCTTCATCGGCACCTCCAACGCCGCCGACGACTTCCCCGGCGCCGACGTCCCGTTCGGGATGGTGCAGTGGAGTCCCGACACGCCCAGCCGTCCCGACGGCGGCGGGTACGAGTACAAGGACTCGTCCATCACCGGGTTCAGCCTGACGCACCTGTCCGGCCCGGGCTGCGGCGCCGACGGCGACGTCCCGATCCTGCCGACGGTCGGCGCGGTGAACACCGGCGCGAGCGTGTCCTTCAGCCACAGCAACGAATCCGCGAGCCCGGGCGCCTACTCCGTCGGCCTCGGCAACGGCGTCACGACCGAGCTGACCGCGGCGCTGCGGTCCGGGATCGGCCGGTTCACGTTCCCCTCGACGTCGCAGGCGAACCTGCAGTTCAAGCTCAACGGCAGCCAGAACGGCACGTCGAACCAGACGTGGACGGTGGTCAGCCCGACCGAGGTGTCCGGTTCGGTCACGTCCGGGCACTTCTGCGGCGCCGGGTTCACCTACACGCTCTACTTCGACGTCGTCTTCGACCGCCCGTTCAGCTCCAGCGGCACGGCCGCGGCCACCGCGGTGACCCCGAAGGCGTCGCCGGGCAAGCTGCACGGCGCGGCGGCTTCGGCGGCCGCGGCGGCGCCGGCGGCCGGCCCGGGCAGCGCGTACGTCCGGTTCGACACGACCTCGAACCCCACCGTGCAGGCCAAGGTCGGCATCTCCTACGTCTCGGTGGCCAACGCGGTCGCCAACCGCGCGGCCGACATCCCGGCGTTCGACTTCGGCGCGACCAAGCAGGCCGCGCACGACAGCTGGAACTCCCTGCTCGGCCGGATCCAGGTGGCCGGCGGCACCGCGGCGCAGCAGCGCGTCTTCTACACCGCGCTGTACCACTCGCTGTTGCACCCCAACGTGTTCTCCGACCGCAACGGCCAGTACATCGGGTTCGACAACCAGGTGCACACCGTCGCGAGTGGACACTCGGCGCACTACGCGAACTTCTCCGGCTGGGACATCTACCGCACGCAGGCGCAGCTCTCGGCGCTGCTGGCGCCATCGCAGACGAGCGACATCGCGCAGTCGATGATCGCCGACTACGCCCAGGGCGGCGGGCTGCCGAAGTGGTCGCAGAACAACGGCGAGACGTACGTGATGGTCGGCGATCCCGGCACGGCGATCCTCGCGAGCTACTACGCCTTCGGGGCGCGCAACTTCGACACATCGGCGGCGTTGCAGGCGATGCTGAAGGAAGCGAGCGTGCTCAACAACGTCCGGCCGGGGCTCAACGCGACGAACGCGCCGGGCTACCTGCCGGCCAACGGCACCTACCAGTGCTGCAACTTCTACGGCCCGGTCTCGACGCAGCTCGAGTACGACACGGCGGACTTCGCACTCTCGGCGTTCGCCGGGGCGTTGGGCGACACCGCGAACCAGGCCTTCTACGCGGGCCGCGCGCAGAACTGGAAGAACACGTTCAACGCCTCCAGCGGCTTCATGCAGCCGAGGGACGCGGGCGGCGGCTGGACCGGCGGCTTCAACCCGGCGAGCGGGTCGAACTTCGTCGAGGGCACGTCGTGGCAGTACACCGGCATGGTGCCGTTCAACGTGGCGGGCCTCGCCGCGGCGCGCGGCGGCAACGCGTCGCTCATCAGCTACCTCGACAGCGTGCTGGCCGGGTTCCACGGCAGCGGCGGGTCGCAGGCCGACCTCGGCAACGAGCCGAGCCTGGAGCTGCCGTGGGAGTACGACTACGTCGGGCAGCCGTACAAGACGCAGAAGGTCGTCCGGCAGGTCCAGGACCAGATCTGGACGGACGCGCCGGGCGGGCTGGCCGGCAACGACGACCTCGGCGCGATGAGCGCGTGGTACGTGTTTTCCGCGCTGGGCTTCTACCCGATGACACCGGGGACGGCGGACCTCGCGCTGGGCAGCCCGCTGTTCACGCAGGCTGTCGTGACGCTACCGAGCGGCACCACGCTGACGGTGAACGCCCCGGCGGCGGCGGACAACGCGCCGTACGTCCAGAGCGCTTCCTGGAACGGCGCGGCGTGGAACAACGCGTACGTCCCGACGTCGGCGATCACGTCGGGCGGGACGCTCGCCTTCACCTTGGGCACGTCGGCGAACACGGCGTGGGCGGCTTCGAACCCGCCGCCGTCCTACTCCGGGACGCTGCCGCACCTGGGCCCGCTGACGTCGGGCGTCGCGGGCAAGTGCGCGGACGTGGCCACCAGCGGGACGGCGAACGGGACGCACGTGCAGCTGTACACGTGCAACTCGAGCGGGGCCCAGAAGTGGTTCGCCGGACCTGACGGGACGTTCCAGGCCCAGGGCGGCTGCCTGGACGTGAGCAACAGCGGCACGGCGAACGGCACGAAGGTCCAGCTGTGGCAGTGCAACTCCTCCGGCGCCCAGACGTGGCAGGCGGGCGCGGGCGGGTCGCTGGTGAACCCGCAGTCGGGCCGGTGCCTGGACGACCCGGGCAGCACGACGACGGACGGGACCCAGCTGCAGATCTACGACTGCAACCAGAGCGCGGCCCAGAAGTGGACCCACGGCTAGGGCGGGCCGGCCCGCCCGGTGTGCGCGCCGGGCGGGCCGGGCCCTCTAGGCTGAGGCCATGAGCGACCCGACCTCGGAGGAGCTGGCCCGCGCCCTGCAGGGCCAGGCCAGGAGCGCCGCGACCACGGCCCTGCGCGAAGGGCTGGAAGACATCGAATCCCGGCACGGCCAGCACGTCGCCGACGAGGTCGCCGCGCTGATCGACGTCGCCGGGGTGTTCGACGGCCTCACCGAACGCGCCGCTCCAGCGCGCCGGGAGGACCGGGACGATGACGGCGCGTGGGAGTTCAAGCCGCTGACCGGCTACTGAGACGTCACTTCTGCCAGTCGTAGCTCAGCATCGGCGGATCGTCCGTACCCTTGTGGACGGTCAGGTGTTGATCGGGGTGCGCGGTGGTCCGGCAGGCGCGGGCCCGATCGTCGAGGTCGGTGGAGCTGCCCTTTCCGACCTTGCCGGCGAGGTCGTGGATCCGGTCGAAGATCGAGCTCACCGGTCGATCCGTCCCAAGCCGCTGTCGAGGGCCTTCAAGAACGCGTCGCGCGCCCCGTCGTCGGTGGCCCGCGGCGCGAAGCGAACCGGCGAACTCAGCCCGCCGGATGAGACGGGAACTTCGGCTCGCGGCGCTCGTTCCAGCTGGTCAGCCCCTCGGCCAGCTCAGGGCGCCCGAACGACTCGATCATCAACGCCGTCGCCTCGCGGGCCGCCTCCTCCAGGGGCAGCAGCGCCTCCCGCGTGAACTGCGCCTTCATCACCGCCATCGACCGAGGGGCGCTGTACGTCGCCAGCTCGGTCGCGTACGCGTGCGCGCGCAACGGCAGTTCCTCCGCCGGGACCACCTCCTGGACCAGCCCGTAGCCCAGCGCCTGCTCCGCCGTGAACGTCCGGCCCGACAGCAGCAGGTCCCGGGCGCGGCCCTCGCCCACCAGCGAGGGCAGCAGCTTCGCGATGCCGTACTCCGCGATCAGCCCGCGGCGGGAGAACGCCGTGGTGAACTTCGCGCCCGCCGCGGCGAAGCGGACGTCCGCCGAGCACGCGATCACGAACCCCAGCCCCGCGCAGCCGCCGTTGATCGCGGCCACCACCGGCACCCCCACCGAGGACGCCGCCAGGACGTCGCGGAAGTTCTCGTGCCCGCCTCCGGACGCCGGGGGAGCGGCCGCGATGTCGTCCAGAAGTCCCAGGTCGGCGCCGGGGCAGAACGCCCTGCCCGCCCCCGTGACGACCACCGCCCGGATCGACGGCTCCGCGTCCGCCTCCCGCAGGAGCCCGCCGTAGCGGGCCTGCATCGGCACGTCCATCGCGTTGCTGCGGTCCGGTTTGTCGAACGTCAGCGTGGCGACCGGGCCGTCCGCCGCGTACCGGACTCCGTCCACAGTGGACATGGCTGCCTCCTCGGGGGTCGCTGCCCATACTAAGCGGTCGCTTGGGTATCTGGCGAGGTCGCAACCGTGATTAGGGACCATGTAGCGGACTTGGCGTGCTCGATTGACCTCGCCCTGCTAGCGCAGGAACTGTGCGGTGTTGACACCTGCATCATGACCTCTCGGCTCGTGACTTTATTCTCGGAACTGGTACTGGTTCGGGTGTCCCCGCGTCCGCTGCTGGCGGACCTATGCCGAAGCGTCGATCTGTTGCGGAGCGTAATCAGCGTGTAACGGGAAGGTTCGATGACGCTAACTGCGAAGTCCCTGAGCTTCACTCGTAGTGGCGATGGCTCAGTAGCAGTAGCTGGCAGGCCGTCGCACCTTCGACAGCAGGATGTGTTCCATGACGATTTCCACCAGGTGCCGCCGACTGTCCGCGAGTCGCAGACCATGAGATAGTTGCGGGAGTGGCAAATCGACCGACAGGTCGCCCTCGCCGTAACCCATCCGAGCTGTGCGCGGCGAGCGCATCGGCTTAACTGTGCTTCGAGCTGATCTTTTCGGCCATCCGGTCTACCCTTGTGTCATGAGCGTGAGACGTGGTGAGCCGGCTTCGCCTGATGAGCAGGCGGCGAGAGATCTGCTGCGCGACTATCAACTTGCTGCTCAGCCGATCTTCGTGATCGGCACGCTTGACAAGGGTGTTACGGTTTTGAGTCAGCAGACGCGAGCCCTTAACCTCGTCTGGGCGCTTGTGCACTCGGGGAGCGCGAGTACCGACGAAAAAGTGCCGAGACTTCGTATTGCCATCGTTGGCGGAGGGTTTGCTGGTCTTACAGCAGCGGCGGCTTTGCTTAAGAAAGATGTTAACGCCGATCTGACTATTTTTGAGCGCCGTGACACTGCGCTTCCTCTGCAGCAGGGAAGTGATTCTCGCTGGGTGCACCCGCATATCTATGATTGGCCATCGGCTGGCAGTGAGTCTTTTAGTGCCGCATTGCCAGTGTTGAACTGGACGGCGAGTCGCGCTTCAGACGTGGTGGTGCAGGTGCTGCGCGAATGGAAATCTCTAGTCGAGTCGCGGAATGGTCATGCAAATGGCCGCTCCCTGCGGTTCTACTGCAACACTCGCCATCTGCAGGTTACTGGTCTTCCTTCGTCGGACAACTTCCTCCATATAGAATGGGTTGGTGAACCGCGGCAGGTTGCAGATCCCTCGGTGCCGCTGCGCGATGAGTCGCCCGGTGGCGCCTTCGAGCAGTTTGACATGGTCCTTATGGCGGTCGGGTTCGGCTTGGAGTCAGGGCAGACTTCCTACTGGAGAAATGAAGAGCTGGCTCAGCCTCACCTTGGACAAGCAACGATGACATACATCGTTTCCGGTGCTGGCGATGGAGCCATGATTGACCTATTCAGGTTGCGAATCGCGCAGTTTCGGCAAGACCGTATTCTCGCGGAACTGTTTGAAGGGCGTTCGCCACTTCTCGAACGTCTTCGGAGTATTGCGCGTCGTGCGGATCGAGACGTCGAGAATGTATTTCAGATGCTAAATGATTTGTGGGATCCAAGTCAAGATTTGAACTATTTAACGGATGCTGTGACAAAAGATCTTGCAAGTCGACTCAGGCGAGATACCCGAGTTATACTGCACGTCAGACCTTCGCGTTTCGCGGACCTGTTTGAACGAAATCGAGTTTCATTTCAAAACCGTTTACTTGCGTTCTTGCTGTATAAGGCAGGTGGGTTTCATCCGTCGAGTGAGGATATCGAAACGCTCGCCGCTGAGCACGACGTTCCTGCGGCACGAATTATCCGACGCCATGGACCAAGTCCTAGTTTGACACTTAAAACAGCCCTGGCCAAGGATCTACACCCTCTTGTTGAATCCGCAATTGCAGACAATCGATCAATTAGACAGGGTGACCAACCTAAGTGGACGGGTGGATACTTTGATGTCCCCGGCGCTTCTCAGCGTGAAGAGCGCGATGATAACGTGCGCGCGCGTTGGCGCAAAGAGTATCTTCCTGGTCCGACCCAAGCGATCGTAACAGCTTTTTGTGCTGCGCTAGCTGGAAATCTGCGGCAGTTTCACGCCGAGGATAAGCGCCTCCGTGTGACGGTACATCGTACGCTTTTGCTTGGCGCGGAGGCGGTGCTCCAGCAGTGCTGCGAATATCAGGGGGTTCGGCTGGATGATGAGCCGGGCGGATCGGCTGGCCGCACCTTCCCTGCTAATGCAGGAACGATCGGCGCTGCGTTTGTCACCAGAAAACTAGTGTGTTCGCAGGTAAACGCCGGTTCGGGGGAGTTTCAGGAGGCAATGGCGGCGCTTGATTTGAATTATGCATCGCGCGCGATGTCAAGCAGGGTTGGTGCTGTCGCCGCATTGCCTCTGATTAGTTTTGGCGACGACGTGATCAAAGGTCGCCTTCGTGAAAAGGTAGTCGGTGTTCTTTATATGGACAGTGATGAACCCGAATTCTTCAATGATTTGGATCGCATGGCGAACCTGATTTCGATGACTCGCGAGTTTATATGCACTCTGCGAGACCTGTCTTCAACAAGTGCGGGCAATCTTGCAAATAACGATTTTTGGCTCGGCGAACAAAGTGCTAGGACCCTGGAGTTGCCAACGGATCCTGCCGAGTTGGTCGGCTTGGAGATTAGGGCGGACGAGGTAGTGCGTGTCAGGTCGGCCCCTTATCTTAATTTTGATTACTCGGATTTCGCAAGAGTGGAAGTGCAATGAACGTCGTTCATGAGCTAAAGAGTTGGCCAAGTTTCTTTCGGCCGATTGTTGATGGATGCAGGATGCATGAACTCCGGCGTAATGATCGTTACTTTAATGTGGGTGATCAGCTTATTTTGCGCGAGTATGAGCCGGAATGCAAGATATATACGGGCTCAACATGCTTGGTGGAGGTTTCTTCTATTACATCCAAAGATACACCATGTGCTGTGTCTGAATCGGCATTGGATCCAGATTTCTGCATTCTTAGTATCAAATTGATATCGCGGACTGAAGTTAATTGATGATCGTGAGTGAGAACTCTTCTAAACACTTTGCGTGCAAGAGTGACTGCTTCGAGGGCACTTGTTGCTGCTGTAATTAATTTATGATCCGCGGGCCCCTTTTCGATGAGGAGTGTAGGCTGCAGGAGAATCTGCTTCGGCTTGATCGGACGAACTGGGAATGGATTTATCGCTACTTTCGACTCTGCGCAGTCTGCTCGAAAAGGTCATCAATTCTATGCTGAAGAAATAATTCGCGTCCGGTTGGTGGACGATCTTCACTCCTTGCACTATGAGTGCTGGGTGGGTCTAACCGGGAAGACCGACGGTAACTCTCTGTGCATATCGATGCGGCTTGTGAAGGATGTACACTCAATCTCCGAATTTGGCAGCTTGAGATCGAACTCGGACGGTGTGGTCAGCGCGGAGGCCGTTGGTGTCGACTGCCTCGAACAGGCCACCGGTGGAACTCGGGTGAGCAACGCCGAGCGGTAAGCTCGACGGCGGGATCGTTGATAGCAGGCTCGGTGCCTCATTAGCTGTCTGGCTAGCTGCCGACCGTAGGATGTGAGCAACAAGACCCGGGTAGCGGCTCGGCGTGGGGTTTGACCGCGCAGGCCCTAGTCATCGAAGGTGCGACGGCCACGCCCGGCAGGTCAGTGCAACCTGCGTCGAATGGTCGACACAAGCGGAACCGGGAGTTCGAAATTATCGAACCCTTTGGATCTGGCGAAACCCTTGTGCGATAGTGCTTTCCGCCCGCGCCGCCGCCGGAAGGGACTCCGCCGATGCCGCACACCCCGAGCAGACGTCAAGTGCTGGGCGGCCTCGGCGCCGCCGTCGTGACCTCGGCTCTCGCGCCGGTCGCCCGGGCCGCCGAAACGCGGCCTGACCTCGCCCTCGGCGGCCGGAGCACCGACCTGACCGACGGCTGGCGGTTCGTCCTCGCGAACCCCGACGGCGTCACCGACCCGGACGGCCGCTTCGCCGGCGCCGCGAGCCCGGCCTACGACGACTCGGGCTGGCAGGTCGTCGACGTCCCCCACGACTGGAGCATCGAGCTCCCGCCGACCGCCGACGGCACCGTCAGCTCCTCCGGCTTCTTCCGCGGCGGCCTCGGCTGGTACCGCAAGACGTTCACCCTGCCGCCGTCGCTCGCCGGCAAACACGTCTGGGTCGAGTTCGACGGCGTCTACTCCGACGCGCACGTCCACCTCAACGGCGAGCTGCTCGGCAACCACCCGTACGCCTACACCGGCTTCGCCTTCGACCTCACCGGCCGCCTGCACACCGACGGCCGGACCCCGAACGTCCTCGCGGTCCAGGCGACGAACCCGCTGCCCAGCAGCCGCTGGTACTCCGGCAGCGGGATCTACCGCAAGGTCCGGCTCGTCGTCACCGAGCCGGTGCACGTCGCCCGGCACGGCACCTTCGTCACCACTCCCGGCATCGCCGCCGGCCGCGGCACGGTCAAGGTGGCCACGGACGTCGTGAACGACTCCCCCGGCGCACTGGCGGCCGAGGTGCGTACCACCGTCACCGACCCGGCGGGCCGCGTGGTGGCGAAGGGCTCGGCGACCGTGCCGGTGGCCGCCGGCAAGACCGTCACGGCGGTCACCACGCAGAACGTCGCCGATCCGCGGCTGTGGTCGGTCGACGAGCCCCGGCTGTACCGCGTGCGCACCGACGTCGTCGTGGCCGGGCGCGTGCTCGACACGACCACGGCGGACTTCGGCTTCCGGTACACCGAGTTCCACCCGGACCACGGGTTTTCGCTCAACGGCGTGCCGATGAAGCTACGCGGGGTCAACCTGCACGCGAGCCAGGGCGCGCTCGGCGCCGTGATCGACCCCGCCGCGCTGGAGCGGCAGCTGCGGCTGATGCTCGCGATGGGCGTCAACGCCGTGCGGACCGCGCACAACCCGCCCGCCCCGGAGCTGGTGGCCGTCTGCGAACGGCTCGGGATCCTGCTGATGGTCGAGGCGTTCGACTGCTGGCGGACCGGGAAGGTCGAGTTCGACTACCACCGCGACTTCGACGCGTGGAGCGCGCGCGACATCGCCGAAATGGTCCACGCGGCCAAGAACTCGCCGGCGGTCGTGCTCTGGTCGATCGGCAACGAGGTACCGGACGCGTCGATGGCCGGCGGCCCGGAGATCGCGGCGGGGCTGATCGCGGTGGTCCGCGGGATCGACCCCACCCGGCCCGTCATCATGGGCTCGGACCGCTACCGCAGCGTGCCCGCGCCCGGCTCGCCCCAGGATCTGATCCTGCGGCAGCTCGACGGCCTCGGCGTCAACTACAACACCGCCCAGTCGATCGACGGGCTGCACGCGGCCTACCCGGACAAGTTCTTCTTCGAGTCCGAGTCGTCGTCGGAGACCTCGACGCGCGGGGCCTACCAGGACCCGGACCTGCTCAACACGGGGGAGAACCACACGCCGGGCAAGCGCGCGACTTCGTCCTACGACAACAACCTGGCCTCCTGGACGTTCAGCGGCGAGTACTCGCTGAAGAAGGACCGCGACCGGAAGTTCTGCCAGGGCCAGTTCCTCTGGGCCGGCCAGGACTACCTGGGCGAGCCGACGCCGTACGACGTCTTCCCGGTCAAGACGTCGTTCTTCGGCGCGGTCGACAGCGCGGGCCTGCCCAAGGACGCCTTCCACCTCTTCCGCAGTCAGTGGACGACCGCGCCGATGGTGCACTTGACGCCGATGGACTGGACGACCCACCGTCCCGGCGAGCCGGTCGCGGTGTGGGTCTACTCCACTGTGGACACCGTCGAACTGGTCCTCAACGGACGGTCGCTCGGGGTGAAGAAGTTCGACCGCAAGACCACTGTGGACGGACGGCCGTACCTCGAGACGAGTGAACCGGTGGGCGACGACAAGAACGACCCCTCCGGCAGCTACACCAGCCCGAACGGCGGCACCGGCAGGCTGCACCTGACGTGGACCGTGCCGTTCGAGCCCGGCACGCTGACCGCGATCGCGCGGTCCGGCGGCCGCGAGGTCGCCCGCGACCGGCTCGTCACGGCCGGGCCGCCGCGCGCGGTCACGCTGACCGCCGAGCCGCGGGGCGACGGCGCGATGGCGTTCGTGACGGCGTCGGTCGTGGACGCGCACGGTTTTCCGGTGCCGGGTGTCGAGCCGGTGCTGCGGTTCGCCGTCCGCGGGCCGGGGCGGATCGCCGGGGTGGACAACGGCCGGCAGGAGCTCGCGCAGAGCTACCAGCAGCCGACGATCCCCGCGTTCCACGGCCAGGCCGTCGCCGTCATCGCCGCGACCGGCGGCCGGGGCCCGATCACCGTCACGGCGAGCGCGCCGGACTTGACACCGGGGAAGACCACGCTGCCGGGGACGAACCTCGGGCAGCGCAACGGCCCCGGCGCGCGAGCCGGGGAGCGGCCGGAAGCGCCGGTCGTCCTCGCGGCGGACGCGAGTTATTCGGGTGCCCCGGACACGCTGCCCGCGGCGATGCTGGACGGCGACCCGGCCACCGGCTGGTCGAACTTCTACGTCAAGCAGGCGACCGCGGCGCTGCCCGCGGTGAGCCGGCCGCGGCCGGCGGACTGGGTTTCCCTGGTCTGGCCGAGGGCGCAGCGCTTCGGCACGCTCACGGCGAACTTCGTCGTGGACGCGACGCTGGTACTGCCGTCGACGGTCGAAGTCGCCTACCGGACGGCTCGCGGCTTCGAACCGGTGCGCGGCTTGAAGATCGCGTGGGGGACCGGGTCGAACGAGCCGACGACGTTCTCGTTCGAGCCGGTCACCACCACGGAAGTGCGGATCACGATGACGAGCCGGGGTTTCCTCCGGATCAGCGCCCTGTCCGCCCGCTGACGCGGTCGTGAGTGAGAAACAGTGTTAGATTGAAGTGTTTTATAAGAAAAAACCCCCCCACCCGCCGCAACGGGGGCGGGTTGGGTGTAGAA